>CAZMDT010000530.1:0-2002 GCA_964564965.1 uncultured Planctomycetaceae bacterium
AGTAGGGCTTTCCGTCGGCGACCAGCACGTTGGAGAAGATCACCTCGCCGGGAGAGGTCAGGAGCTTGTGGATCTCCGGGTCGTCGTCGGGATTGACGTTCTCGATGATGCCGAAGATGCCGCTCTCGACGTTGACCGCCCGCACCTCGCCGTCGAGGACGCGGAAATAGGCCAGGTCGTCCCCCACGATGGTCTCCCCGGGCAGCATCGCGGTGGAGGTCTTCCCGCAGGCGCTGGGGAAGGCGCCGGCGAAGTACGTCACCCGCCCGCCGGGCCCGTGGACGCCCATCACGAACATGTGCTCGGCGAGCCAGCCCTCCCGGTCGGCCTTGCGGATCGCCAGGCGCAGGGCGAGCTTCTTCAGCCCGATCGTGTTGCCGCCGTACTGCGTGTTGACGCTGTAGACCGTCTGCTCGGCGATGTCGATGTAGACGCGGCGCTTGTCCACGTCGATGCTCGTGTTCCGCTCGTCCAGCCGTCCCGCCGAGTGCAGGAACCGGAAGAACTCGCCCCCGCCGCCCAGCCGCCGGAACTGCTCGTACCCGCCGCGGTACAGCAGGTCCTCGCTGTGGGCGACATAGGCCGAGTCGGTGATCTGCGCGCAACTGATGCTGAACGGCGAACTCGTCGGGCCAAGGCAGAAGAACCGCACGTACGCCTGCTTGCCCGACATCGCGCCGTCCAGGAACCCGCGCACCTCCGACAGACCGGTCGGGCGATCGACCTGGTGGAGGTTGCCGCCCAGCTCCAGGCCCTCGGGCACGAGGTACTTCGTCGCCTTTTTGTCCCGGGCCTGGTCGCTCACGCTCTTGCTGCGGTACCCGTCGAAGTGGACGGTGTGCCCGTCGGTCTCCAGCGCCGTCTCCTCCCCGATCTCCACCGCCCGCGCGCGGATGCAGGCGATGTCCTCCGGGTCGTCGGAGCAGACCTTGAGCGAGTCCGGCCCGCAGAGCTGCACCGCGTCCGCGACGAACGCGTGCAGCTTGTCGTTGTCCAGCGCGTCCAGCTTGGCGAAGCTGTCGGCGTCCGTCTTGTGCTTCAGGACTTTGGCGTATTCGGCCTTCATTTTTCTCTTCCTTGGCTGGGGCAGTGCGGCCGCCGAGCCGCACACCAGGGAACCGGGCGATTCGCGCGGAGAACCATGGCTCGCACGTGCGAGCCGCGGCGAGAGCTTATACGGGACGCCCCCCTCGATGTCAAGGACCGGCCCGACGCCCTCCGCGCCGCCGCGCCGCGCCGGCGCGGCTCCGTCGTGGCACGGGCATCCTGCCCGTGTGTCCCAGGGGCATCCTGCCCGTGCGGCCAGCGGCGAGACGCCGCTGGGACTCATGGCCGAGACGGCCATGCCACTTAGGCGTCCTTCTCCATGTAGGGATAGCGGAAGTCGGTCGGCGGGACGAACGTTTCCTTGATGGCCCGCGGCGAGACCCACCGTTCGAGGTTGAGCCAGCTCCCGGCCTTGTCGTTCGTGCCCGAGGCCCGCGTGCCCCCGAAGGGCTGCTGCCCGACGACCGCGCCGGTCGGCTTGTCGTTGATGTAGAAGTTGCCGGCCGCGTAGCGCAGCGACTGCATCGCCTTGCGGATCGCGCCGCGGTCGACGGCGAAGATCGCCCCGGTCAGCGCGTAGGGCGACGTCCGGTCGCACAGCTCGAGCGTCTCTTCGTACTCGTTCTCCGGGTAGACGTGGATCGTCATCACCGGCCCGAAGATCTCCTCGCTCATCATCTTGCTCTTGGGGTCCTTCGCGAGGACCACCGTCGGCTCGACGAAGTAGCCCGTCGAGTCGTCGCACCCGCCCCCGCAGACGATCTCGTGGTCCGGCGAGGCCTTGGCGAACGCGATGTACTCGCCGATCGTGTCGAACGCCTTCCGGTCGATCACCCCGCCCATGTAGGTCGAGAAATCGGCCACGTCGCCGACCTGGATGTCCGCGACGGCGGCGAGCATGCCCTCCTTGACCCGCGGCCAGAGGCAATCGGGGACGTACGCCCGGCTGGCGGCG
>CAZMDT010000531.1:0-1988 GCA_964564965.1 uncultured Planctomycetaceae bacterium
CGCCGAGGAGGTGACGGCGCTGGAGCACTGCAACATCCACGGCCTGTGGCAGGGCGGGATGTAGCCGTGTGCCGGCGCGGGCGCCGTGGGCGGCGAACGGCTACTCGGCCTGCTGCTGCTCGGCCGGCGGGTTCTCCGGGCCGGTTTGCTCTCCGTCGGCCCCGGCGGATTCCGGCGCCGGGTCCGGCGGGGAGCGGGGGGCACCCGGTTCGTCGGTGTCGCGGGCCAGCAGGCGCCGGTAGTAGGCCCACAGCACGCAGGTCAGGGGCAGCGCGATGAGCAGCCCGAGCACCCCGAGCAGCTTGCCCCAGACGGCCAGCGACAGCAGGATGACCGCCGGGCGCAGCCCCGTGGCGCTGCCCATGATCTTCGGCACCAGCAGGCCGTCCTGGATCGCCTGCACCACCACGAACACCACGGCGACCTGGGCCAGGATCCACCAGAAGCTCCCGCCGGTCTCGAGCGCGTGCAGGAGGGCCAGGAAGGCGGCCGGGATCAGCGCGATGTTCTGGAGGTACGGCACCATGTTGAGCACGCCGACGAACAGGCCCAGCAGCACCCCCAGCGGCAGGCCGATGACCGAGAAGCCGACGGCGAACAGCACGCCGACGATGGCGGCGATGGCAGCCTGTGCGCGGAAGTACTTCCGCATGGCGGCCTGCGTGTCGCGGAGAAACGCCGTTACTGCCGGGCGGTACCTCGGCGGCAGCAGCTCCTGCCAGCGACGGCTGACGCGCTCGTAGTCGAGCAGGAGAAAGACAACGTACAGCGCGACGGCGGCCACGCCCACGAGGCCGAAGAAGACGAACCCCACCGCCGTGGAGACCACGGACCACAGGCCGGGCAGGACGCGGCGGGCGACATCGACGGCCCACTGCCAGAAGTTGTGCCCCTGGAGCGTCTGCTGGACGTCCTCGCTGGCGAGCCAGTCGTGCAGGGCCCGCCAGAGGTCCGGCGGCAGGCTTTTCGCGGCGCGTTGGGCGATCTGCGAGTCGCCGACGAGCTTGGCCATCAGGCGGCCGAAGTTCACGACCTCGCCCGCGATGACATCCACGAGCACCCAGCCGAGCACGACCACGACCACCAGCGTGGCCACCAGGACGACGGCGACGGCGGCCACGCGGCTCTTGGCCTTCCGCTGGACCCGCCTGACCACCGGGTTCAGCAGATACGCCAGCAGAAAGGCGAGGGCGAAGGGGATCAGCACGTCGCTGAGGTACCGCAGCAGCCAGACCAGCGCCCAGACCAGCGCGGCGGCGATGGCCAGGCGGAAGACGCGGTCCAAGGTGTACGGCCGTTTGTCGAGCAGCATGTGGAGCCTCTGGCGGCGGGGCCCCGGCCCCGGGCGGCGATCCGACGGCCTGAGCCCGGGCAAGATCATAGCGCCGCCGCGTCGGCAGAACAAGGGCGAGACGGAAGGCGGGGCGGCGCGGTTTTTTGCCGGTTTCGTCGGTACCCCCCGATGGGCAGGGGGTTTCAGAATCTGGTTGATACTCGCGCTCAGGGTCCACGTACGGACCCGCCGGCCCGTCGGCTCCCCCGGCTGGCGGCCGGTGCGTTTCTGCGAACTCGCGGTATCCGGGAACCAACTTGGGAGGTTGGCCGATGACACAAGCCGCCAACACGCCGCCGCAGACGGGACCGGGAAGAATCACGCAGTCGGATGACATCGAGGCCGTCAAGGCCCTGAAGGTCGCCTACGAGAAGATGACCGACCAGATGTCGCGCGTGATCGTGGGCCAGAACAAGGTCATCGAGGAGATGCTGGTGGCGGTCTTCTGCCGAGGGCACGCGCTGCTGGTGGGCGTGCCGGGCCTGGCCAAGACGCTGATGGTCAGCACGATCGCGCAGGTGCTGGACCTGAGCTTCAAGCGGATCCAGTTCACGCCCGACCTGATGCCCTCGGACATCACCGGCACCGACGTCCTCGAGGAGGACCGCACGACGGGGAAGCGCATCTTCCGGTTCCTTCACGGCCCGGTGTTCTC
>CAZMDT010000532.1:0-1981 GCA_964564965.1 uncultured Planctomycetaceae bacterium
CTCGTTGGCGCAACCGCCGGCACTCCCCGGAGGGCTTCCCGGCGGCGGCGTCGAAATGGCCTTTCGCCCGGGTGGCGGACAGGCGCTCGCCGCCACCGGAGTGACCGGCTGGAGACCTGCGGGAGGCATGGTGCATGACGCCCGATCGTCCCGATTCCCCCGTCTGGCGACGCGTGTTGATGGGGATCGCTCGTGTACTGGCGACCGCGGTGGTGGCGGTGGCCGCCAGCGCCGCGCTCGCTGAGCTGGAGATCACGCCCATCGAGTTCGGCCGCGCCCTGCCTGTTGTGCTGACCGGGGAGGCGATCGTCTACGTCCTGATGCTCGGCGGCGGCGCCGTCGCCGGGCCGGTGATGCTGCTCACCATCGTGCTCGCCTTCGCCGCGCGTGCGGGCATCGCCATCGGCGCGTCGGCGCTCTCCCCGCAGGAGGGCGGCGACCTGATCGCGGGCGCGAAGTTCTACTACGCCGCGTACTGGCCGTCGGCGGTCGCGCAGGTGCTCTTCATGGCGGTGCTGCTGCGCCTGATCCGGCCACTGATCGCCCGCCGCCGTCGGCGCCGCCGCGCGAGTCCGCGGCCGAGTCCGGCCGACGAGGTCATCGACGACACCACCCGTGAGGCGCTGCTGGCGGCCCTCGAGGAGTCGCCCGACGCCCCGCCGGCGAGCCCGACCGTGCTCGAGGAGCAGCAGCTTGGCGACCTCGGCGAGCAGGTCGAGGCGGACATCGAGGAGGAGCTGCCCGCGCAAGAGTTGGCGCTGCCCCTCGATGAGCCCGAGCCTGCCGAGGAGGGGCCGCTGCCCCCCGGCGTGATCGACGCGACGCCCGAGGCCCCGGCCGCCGAGGCCCCCGAGGCCGCCGAGGAGCCGGCCGACGCGGAGACCGCCGCTGATCCCGCTGAGCCCGAGCCGGGGCCCGCGTCTGAGGCTGAGCCGGCCGCAGCCGAGGCCGCCGAGCAGCCGGTCGCCGCGACGCCGCTGCCGGGCGAGTCCACCGATCGCCTCGAGCCGGTGGGCGCGGCCGAGGAGGCCGGGGAGCCCGCGCCGGATGAGCCGGCGGGGCCGCCGGTGCCCGCGCGCAATCTGCAGGAGATGGCCGCGGTCATCGCCGACGCGGCCGGCGGCGGGGCCGATGTGCGCGTGTGGGGCGCGTCGGACGGCCGCACGGTGATCGCCGCGGTGCCCTCCGGCACCCCGGCCGCGGGCACCGCCGCCCACGCTGATGCCCTCGCGCGCACGCACGTGAGCCTGTGCGCGTGGCTCGGCGTCGATGCCACCTGCCTGCAGCTCACCGGCACGCCGCTGGGCGCCTTCGCGCTGCGCGCGCTCGACGAGTCCGCGGGGGTGCTGCTGCTGCTGGCCGGGCGCGGTGAGGCGGCGGCCGGGCGCCTCGAGCTGACCATGAACCGCACCGCCGAGGCCGTCCAGGGGCTCGCGCCGGTCGCGGGCTTCTCCGCGCCTCCGGCGCTGCCCGAGATGGCGCCGCTGCGCGAGCACCGCGCGCTCGCAGGCCGCGTGGCCGACGCCGCCCGCGCGGTCGGCGGCCACCTCGCCCGCGGCTGGCGCGGTTACCGCACCGCCGACGGCCGTCCGGTGCTGGTCACCACCCCGGCCGGCGTCGATGGCGAGGTGCTCGGGCGCATCGCCACTGCCGCCGCCGAGTGCGTCGCCAGCTTCACCGACGCGCTGGCCCTCGACCGCCCGTCGTGGCTGACCGTCACCGGCGGGAGCACGGTGCTGGCGCTGGGCTGGGAGCGCATCGCCGACGAGGACACGCTGCTGGTGGCCGTGTGCGAGGATTCGGGCGGCGTCGGGCGCGTCCGCTGGGAGCTGTCGGCCATCGCGCAGCGCGCGAGGGCTGAAGGGTGATGGGGCGCATCGCCGCCTGGTTCCGCGACCTCGCACGGCGCATCCGCGGCTGGTGGACGGCCACCAGGGCGCCCGGTCGCTTCCTGTGCGACAGTTGCCGCTTCGACTACGGC
>CAZMDT010000533.1:0-1980 GCA_964564965.1 uncultured Planctomycetaceae bacterium
CCACCTCGTCGCGGGTGGGTCCTTGCGAGTGCGTTCCGACCTTCCGGCTCCCCCGCCGGCCATTCATTATATTCTATGCCGCCGGTTTGGGCAAGCCGTCCGCGCGCAGGCGCCCTGTGGCTCTATCGGCCAGCCGGCGTCCGGGGTTCAGGCCGCCTTTGCCCCCGGCCGAGACTCAAATCGGCTGCGAGGGGGCATCCTCTTGTGCCCAACTGCCCGCCCGGGGCGGGCAAGCTGCCGGAACCCGCCACGGCGGCCGGCCCTCCGTCCGGGCCTTCTGCTCTGCGCGGAGGCCCGGGGAGCCCGGTCCGGCCGGCGGGCGTTGCATCGGCACACGGCCGCCTGTACTATGACGCCGGCGGCGGGGGAGGCGTTGTCGGGCGGGCCCCGCTGCCTTACTGGAAAGGAAGCATCGAGCATGCCCGAGACCACCTTCGCTGCCGACGTGGCACTGCTGAAAGCGCATACGGAGGTCGTCGAGCTGTCGTCCGGCGACGCCGCCGTCGCCGTCGCGCCCGCCTACCAGGGCCGCGTGATGACCTCCACCCTCGCCGGCGGCGAGGGGGCAAGCTTCGGCTGGCTGAACGCCGACTTCATCACCGCCGGCCGGACGGGGACCGCCTTCGATAACTACGGCGGGGAGGACCGCTTCTGGCTCGGCCCGGAGGCCGGGCAGTTCGGGCTGTGGTTCGCCGACAAGGAGCGGTTCGACCTGGCGCACTGGAAGACCCCGCCGGGCTTCAACGAGGGCGCCTTCGAGGTCGCCGACCAGTCCGGCACGTCCGTGGTGATGAAGCGCCAGTTGGCCGTCACCAACTACAGCGGCACGACGTTCCACTGCGGCGTGTCGCGGGCGGCGGCGCTCATCGAGGCGGACGAGGTGGCCGCCGTGCTCGAAACGCCCGTGCCGGAGGGCGTCCGCCTGGTCGCCTTCGTATCGACGAACACGCTGACGAATGCCGGCGACGAGCCGTGGACGGCCCGCGGGGGGATGCTGTCGATCTGGATCCTGGGGCAGTTCAAGCCGCTGCCGGGCGGCCGGGTCGTCGTCCCCTTCATCCCCGGCGGCGCCTCGGTGCTGGGGCCGAAGGCCACGACGGATTACTTCGGCAAGATTCCCCCCGAGCGTTGCCGGGTGGCCGAGGACCATCTGCTGTTCACGTGCGACGGGCGGCATCGCAGCAAGATCGGCATCTCGCCGGCGCGGGCGAGGGACGTCGTCGGCAGTTGGGACGGCGAGGCGGGCGTGCTCACGCTGGTGAAGTTCAACCTGCCCGAAGACGCCGCCGACCGGCCCTACGTCAACAGCTTGTGGGAGCTTCAGGGCGAGCCGTTCGCCGGCGACGTGGTCAACAGCTACAACGATGGACCCCCCGCCCCGGGCTCCCCGCCGATGGGCCCATTCTACGAGATCGAGACGTCCAGTCCGGCGGCCGCCCTCAGGCCGGGCGAGTCCATCACCCACGTGCACCGGACGTTTCACTTCGCGGGGGAGCGGGCGGCGCTCGACGCCCTCGCGAAGGCCGTGCTCGGCGTCGGCCTGGACGTCGTGGAAGCCTAGCAGGCGGCCGTGCCCGACCGACCGGGCGCGCCGCCGAGGCGACACCCCACGGGGGGCAGAGGGTCAGCGATGCGCAGGTTTGCCAGAGGCAGCTCACGGGCGCACGGCCTGCCGCCGGGCACGCCGGTGTACGTCGGCTCCGAGAAGGCCGGACCCGTCCGCGTCACCGTCATCGACTACGACGAGTCCCACCTCACCGAGAAGCAGGTCGAGGACGCCGGCGAGTGTCGCCCGTTGAAGGACACGCCCACGGTGACGTGGATCAACGTGGACGGCATCCACGAGCCGTCGGCGATGGAGGCCCTTGGCACGGGCTTCGGCCTGCATCCGCTTGTCCAGGAGGACATCCTGAACACGCAGCAGCGCCCGAAGTTCGATGACTATGAGGGGTACCTTTTCGTGGTGCTGAAGATGCTGCG
>CAZMDT010000534.1:0-1968 GCA_964564965.1 uncultured Planctomycetaceae bacterium
TGGCTGCCGGACACGGTCAGCCGGAAGCGAATCGACGCCCTGGATCACGTGGTCGTGCATTGTCGGCCCTGGCCCTCCGGTTGCTTCGCGGCGCAGTCTACCCATCCTAGGCGCGCCCCGGAAGGCCCGCTAGCGCGCCCGGACGAAGGGCACCGGATCGCCCGGCGCCTCGATGAGGTCCACCTCCACCTCGTAGGCCTCCGAGAGCACGTCGCGGCGGATGACCTCCGCCGGCGTGCCCGCCGCCACCACCCGCCCGTCGCGCATCAGCACCAGCTCGTCAGCGAACCGGCCGGCGAGGTTGACGTCGTGGCTGACGCACACCACCGCCATCTCCCACCCCCGGGCCAGCCGCTGCATCATCCGGTAGATCAGGAGCTGGTTGCGGATGTCGAGGTGGCTGGTGGGCTCGTCGAACAGCGTGACGGCCGGCTGCTGGGCGAGGGCGCGGGCAATCATCACGCCCTGGGCCTCGCCGCCCGAAAGCTCCCCGAGCGTGCGCCCGGCGAAGTCCAGCGTGCCGGTCATCTTCATCGCCTCCTCGGCGACGGCGCGGTCGTTGGCGCCGGAGACACCCAGCAGCCCGGTGTGGGCGAACCGCCCCATCATCACCAGCTCGCGGACGGTGAAGGCGAACGCCGAGGCCGGGAACTGCGGCACGTAGGCCAGCAGGCGCGCCAGCGGACGCGGCGGGTAATCGCGCACCGGGCGTCCGTCCAGCAGCACCTCCCCCTCGGCCGGGGCAAGCTGCCCCAACAGGCATCGCAGCAGCGTGGTCTTCCCTGAGCCGTTCGGCCCGAGGACGCACAGGAACCTTCCCGCCGCGGCCTTCAGACCGACGCCGCGCAGCACGGGCTTGCCCGGCGTGTAGGCGAACTCGACGCCGCGGGCCTGCAGGATGTGCGTTGGGGCGCTCATGCGACCGCCTCCCGGAAGCGCCGGCGGAGCAGGACGATGAAGAACGGCCCGCCGCACAAGGCCGTGATGATGCCCACCGGCACGAGGCTCACGCCGACCCACGGGCCGACCGTCCGGCAGAGCGACTCGGCCGCCACGAGGAACGCCGCCCCCGCCACCCCGCTGGCCACCAGAAGCCGGCGGTGCTCCGGGCCGAGGACCATCCGGCAGATGTGCGGGACGATGAGCCCGAGGAAGCCGATGGGCCCGGCGAGGGACACGGCCGCCGCCGTCATCAGCCCGACGGCCGCGAAGGTCGCCAGCCGAAGCGCGCCCACCCGAACGCCCGACGAGGCGGCCACGGCGTCGCCCAGGCCGAGCACGTTGAGCGCCCTCCCGTGCAGCAGCAGCACCCCCCACCCGGCGGCGATGCACGCGGCGCAGACCCACAGCAGCGCCGCGTCCATGGAGTCCGGCAGCCGGCCCATGCCCCAGTGGGCGAAGTCGGCGATCCGGTGCGGATCGACGTACAGGTAGATCGTCAGCATGATCGCCCCGTTGAAGATGTTGACGATCACGCCGGAGAGGATGAGCGAGTACGGGTCGAGGCGCCCGCGGCGCTGGGCGATGGCGTAGACGACGGCGCACGCGGCGATCGCCCCGGCGAACGCCAGCACGGGCGTGGAGGCCCAGTCGGGGATGATCTGCCGGCCGGCGGCACTGGCGGCGGGCGCCGCCGTCCACGCCGACACCGCGAGGCCCAGCAGCACGCCCACGCCCGCGCCGCTGGAGATGCCGAGGATGTACGGCTCGGCGAGGGGGTTCCGCAGCAGTCCCTGGAGCGCCGCCCCGGCGGCCGCCAGGGCCGCGCCCACCAGCGCCGCCGCCAGAAGCCGGTACAGCGTCGCCAGCCACAGCGGCGTGCCCGCCACCCGCGGGGGCGCCGCCGGCGCCTCGGCGAACGCCTCCGGATGCAGCAGGCGGGCCGTCTCCAGCGCCAGCACCGCGTGCCGCGTCGACGGGATGATCCACCCCGGGTCCGTGACCACGTGGACGCGCCCGCTGACCGCC
>CAZMDT010000535.1:0-1963 GCA_964564965.1 uncultured Planctomycetaceae bacterium
GGGACGGGGCGAGCCTGCTCGTCGACCTCACGGCCGGCGAGCTGCACCGCGCGGTGCACGCGCTGGCCGACGCGGAGGTGGTGCTCGTCGACACGGCGGGGCGCAGCCAGAACGACCGCCTGCGGCTGAACCAGCTGCGCGGCTTCGTGGCCGGCGCCGAGGCCGACGAGGTGCACCTCGTCGTCGCGGCCACGGCGACGCGGCGCTGCATGGAGCGTGTCGTCGAGCGCTTCGCGCCGCTGGGGGCGACGCGCGTGATCCTGACGAAGCTGGACGAGGCCGAGACGTTCGGCTGCGTGCTGAACGTCGCCCACGCGGCCAAGGTGCCGCTCAGCTACATCACCACGGGGCAGGGCGTGCCGGAAGACATCGCCCCGGCCGTTTCCGAGCAGCTTGCCGGATGGGTTCTCGGAGGCACCGCGGATGCCCGTTGACGACCAGGCCAGCCGGCTGCGCGAGCTGATGGGCCAGGTCCGCCAGACGCGGATCGTGGCCATCACCTCGGGCAAAGGCGGCGTCGGCAAGAGCAACGTCGCCGTGAACCTGGCGATTCTGCTGTCGGCGGGCGGCAGCCGGGTCGCCCTCGTGGACGCCGACCTCGGCCTGGCCAACCTCGATGTGCTGCTGGATGTCAACGTGGTCTTTAACCTTTCGCACGTCGTCGGCGGGCGGAAGTCGCTCAAGGACGTGGTGGTCGACCTGCCCACCGGGGTGCAGCTTGTGCCCGGCGCCAGCGGTCTGGCGCAGGCGGCCCACCTGAGCGAGTTCGAGCGGGCGCACCTCGTTGAGGAGCTATCGGCCCTGGAGGCGGACAACGACTTCGTCATTGTGGACTGCGGCGCGGGCATCGGCCCGAACGTGCTGCACTTCGCGGCGGCGGCGGACAACGTGGTGATCGTGACGGCCCCCGAGCCGACGGCGATCACCGACGCCTACGCCGTCATCAAGGTTCTCCATCGCCGGGGGCACCAGGGCAGCAAGAGTCTGGTGGTGAACTTCGCGGCGGACCGCCAGGAGGCGCGGTCGACGTACTCGCGGATCGCCTCGGTGGCGAGGGAGTTTCTGGGCGTCCGGGTGTTCGATGGCGGCTATGTCCTGACTGACCAGCGCGTTCGCGACGCCGTGCGTCGGCGCCAGCCGTTCGTCCTGGCGTATCCCCGCTGCCCTGCGAGCCGATGCCTGGCGGCGCTGGCGAACAAGCTCGGGCCCGGCGGGGCGCTGGTCAAGGGAGAAGTTGGCTTTTTTCGGCGCCTGACGAGGTGGTTTGCATAGCCGAGGCGAAAAAAGCTGGGCATACAGCTTAGAGCAGGTAAAGCGAATGCGAAGTTTGGCGAATATAGATAAGGGGACGTGCGCGTGAGCTGGCGCCTGCTCATGCTGCGCGTCCTTCTGCGCGCCAAAGCGCAACAGGACGAACCCCGAATCATACGTCGTTCATACGCGGGCCGGCCACGGAGGGTCGAGCCGCCTTTTTGGAAGGAGCGCAGGAGTATGGCGTTGGTGCTTAGGCAGAAGGCCCCGCCGGAGGAGGTCCAGTCGGCCTGGGACCGTTTCAGGGCTACGGGCGAGGAATCCGCCCGGAACTTCCTGCTCGAGAACTACCTGCCCATCGTCAAGTACAGTGCCGAACGCCTCCACACCAAGCTGCCCGACGAGGTCGATGTCGACGACCTCATCTCGGCCGGCATCTTCGGGCTCATGGACGCCGTCAACGCCTTCGACCCCGACCGTGGCGTCAAGTTCGAAACCTACTGTGCTCCCCGCATCCGCGGCGCCATCCTCGACGAGCTTCGCGCGATGGACTGGGTGCCGCGCCTCGTCCGCAGCCGGGCGCACAAGCTCGAAGCCGCCCGCAGCACGCTGGAGATTCAACTGGGGCGCAAGCCGACCGAACGGGAGCTGGCCAAGAAGATGCGCCTCCCGATGGGGGAGTTCCGAAAGCTGCAGCGCGACGCCCAGGCCG
>CAZMDT010000536.1:0-1961 GCA_964564965.1 uncultured Planctomycetaceae bacterium
GTCGGCGGCGCGGGCGATCGGCCCGCCGAGCAGCATCGCGCCCGCCGCGACCAGCGCCGCCGCTCCGCGCCCGATGCGGGGCGGCAAGGTGCGTGTCCTGTCGGTCCTCACGCCTTGAATTCCCCGGCCTGGAACGCGATCTTCTCGCCCGAGGCCACGGACTCGTTTACCCGCAGCACGGTCACCGCCGTCTCGTAGGCGACGTCGGCGGGGCAGTTGAGCCGCACCTTCTCGCCGTCGGGCCCGGTGCGCCCGCGGACGGCATCGTAGAAGTTTTCGAGGTGCGGCTGGTGGGCGGGCTTCTTCGTGTCGGCGACCATCTGCTGGACCTTCGGGTCGGTCTTTTCGCGGGTCTCGCCGACGAGCAGCTTGATGCCTTCCATGCCCATGCTGGCGACCTTTTCGGCCTTGTCCTCCCACTCGCGGGCCTTGGCCTGGACCTCGCGGTAGAGGAAGCCCTTGGCCTTGTCCTCGCTGACGACGAGGGAGCCCTGGTCGCCCAGGAAGACCTCGTAGAACCCGCCGTAGCTGGTCGTGTTGAGCACCTCGTAGAGCGCCCGCACCGGTCCGGCGTCGCCGGCGTACTCGTAGATTGCCAGGATGTTGTCGTACCACTCGGCGTCCTTGTAGACGCCGCGGTAGTAGTCCAGCCCGCCGCTGGCGACGACGGTCGCCGGCGGCGTCTTCAGGAACCAGTTGAAGATGTCCACCTGGTGCGAGCCGAGGTCGGCGATCGGGCCGCCCGAAAACTTCCGGTGCCAACGCCAGTTCCGGAACCGCTCCACCGTGTCGTAGCCGTACTTCTTCAGCGTCGCCGCGTCGATCGGGTACTTTCGCGAGGGCCCCAGCGGCGGCTGCACCTCCCGGTGCCACTGCCCGTAGGCGTTCGTGATCCGCCCGAGGATCTTGTCCTTGTGGATCATCTTCAGCGCGTGCCAGTACCGCGGGTTGCTCCGGCGCTGGTGCCCGATCTGGAGCTGCTTGCCGCTCGCCCGCGCCGCCGCGACCATCTGGC
This sequence comes from uncultured Planctomycetaceae bacterium, assembly GCA_964564965.1. GTDB lineage: Bacteria > Planctomycetota > Phycisphaerae > SM23-33 > SM23-33 > CAZMDT01. The sequence goes on from CAZMDT010000536.1 coordinate 1,016, forward strand.
GGCACCCCGCCAGCGTGTTCGACATCTCCTTCTCGCAGTACACGTGCAGGCCCGCCTTCAGGCACGCCGCCGTCTGCTCGGCGTGCACCCAGTCCGGCGTGGCGATCAGGACCGCGTCCAGGCCCTTCTCCTTGGCGAGAAGGTCCCGGTAGTCCGCGTACACGTTCACCGTGTCCTTGACCTTCCGGAGCTGGTTGTGCCGGCGGATGATGTTCGCCGCGTACGTCTGGCTGAACGACCAGATGTCGCATACCGCCTTGAAGCGGATGCCCGGAATCCGCAGCGAGTTCATCAGCAGGTGCCGCCCCTGGCTGCCCGCGCCGACGATCGCCACGTTCAGGTCGTCGTCCTTCGCGGCGGGCGCGGTCGCCTGCCCGATCGCCGCCCGCGTGATCACGAGCCCCGCGCCCGCCGCCGCCGCCGAACGCAGGAAGTCCCGCCTGCTCAACTCCGGCGTCTTGCCGATGGAACCTGCCTGATCCATCCATCTCTCCAAGGAAGCCGCCCCGGCGCCCTTCGGCGCGGCGGATGAGCGGATGCTACCGGCGCCGTCGGCGCCGTGCAACCCGTGCGGGCCGTATGGCCGCTCGGGCGGGTCCGCCGTCCGGGGTCGTCCCGGCGCGCACGCCGCCCGCTCGGCACAGTACTACTAACCCGCGCAGCGCGGGGGGCGTTCGGCGGTTTGCCAAAGATTTCCCCCCGCGGCGGGTGCGCGCGGCATGTCGGCGGCCCGTACGGGCGTCCCAATGGCGCCAGAGGGGTGGAACCCGCGGGCGAGACGCCCGTGCCACGGCGCCGCGGATTCGCCTTGACTTACGCGCCCCGCGCGCCTGTAATGGTGCATAGAGCATCGAGAGTGCGCGAGGGCACTGGCCCGAAGACCGCACGGCAACCTGTTCCCGCCGCGGCGCGAGCCGCCGGCGGGGGTAAGGTGCTACAGCCAGCC
>CAZMDT010000537.1:0-1956 GCA_964564965.1 uncultured Planctomycetaceae bacterium
AGAAGGCCATCGACTCCGGCGCGGTGGACATCTACTTCCCCAACGGCGAGTACGACCTGGACAACACCGTCCACGTGCGCGGCAAGGCGCGGCGGATCCACGGCATGAACAGCCGTTGGGCGTTCAACGTCCCCGGCGGCAAGCCGGTCTTCCGCATCGAGGACGGCGAAAGCCCCGTTGTCGTCATCGAGCGGTGGAAGCCGCAGCCGCACGCCAACGACGGGCCTTTCTGCGATCACGCCTCCACGCGGACACTCGTCCTGCGCCACGGCGTGCTGAACAACTATCGCAACTCCACGGCGGGCGGGAAGGTCTTCTTCGAGGACGTCACCGGGCCGGGGCACGTGTTCGTGGAGCAGAAGGTCTGGATGCGCCAGTACAACCCGGAGGCCCGCGCCCACGGGCCGGCCAACGTCATCAACCGAGGGGGCGACCTGTGGCTGCTGGGTCTGAAGACCGAGGGCGAGCGGACGGCCATCGAGACCACCGAAGGCGGGCGGACGGAACTGCTCGGCATCGACCTGTACCCCCACCAGGGCACGCACGGCTACCCCGCCTTCGTCTGCAAGGACTCGCAGGTGTCGCTGAGCTACTCGATGGACAACGGCTGGACCCACCCCGACGCCGGATACGAGGAGCAGTTGCGCGTGATCGAGGGCGGGCAGACGACGTCGGTCTGGCGCGGCGACGTGTACAAGCGCGGCGGGCCGCTCGACCGGCGCGGCGGGGTGTTCGTGCCGCTGCTGGTCCATCGTTCCGTGAAGGCGGCGCCCGGGCCCGCGCCCAAGGCGGAGAAGCCGGCGGGCTTCACACGCGGCGGTCTGGGGCGGACCGCGCACTTCGCGGGCCCGGCCCCGGCGCGCCGGGGCGCGCCCAAGCAGCTCTGGGCCGTCAAGACGGACAAGAACAACGGCCCGGTAGTTGTCGCCGGCGGGGCGGCGTTCTTCGGCGACCAGTTCGGCGGCTTCTGGGCCGTCGAAGCCGCCACGGGCAAGGTCAGGTGGCACATTGACCCGCAGGAGTACATCGGCGCCCGCGGGCCCTACCCCGCCGTGGCGGGCGGCGTCGTCTACTTCGGTAGCCATGGAGCCATGAACGCCCGCGACGCGGAGACGGGGCGGCTGCTGTGGCGGTTCCGCACGGACGGCGGGACGTGGCACGGCCCGGCGGTGGTGGGCGACCTCGTGGTCTTCACCAGCGCCGAGGGCGTCATCTACGGTGTCGACGCACGGACGGGCACGGAGCGCTGGTGGCTGCGGACGGAGGCGGAGATCGCCTCCGCGCCGGCCGTCGCCGATGGCATCGCCTACGTGGGGCTGCGCAAGGGCGTCGTTGCGTTCGAGGCCGCCACCGGCAAGAAGCTGTGGGTCTTTCCCACCGGGGCGAGCGTGCCGTTTCCGACGGTAGCGGGCGGCGTGCTGTACGTGGCGGCCGAGAAGCTGTGGGCCCTCGACGTCAGGACCGGCAAGGCGATCTGGGAGAAGGATTACTTTCCCGAGCAGGAGGTGCGGATTGCGGTCGGCGACGGCGAGATCTACTTCGGCGGGCCCCGCGTCACGGGCATCCGCATCCTCGATGCGAAGACCGGGGGGCTGAAGGGCAAGCCCATCGACTTCGCCGATCACGGCGCCGCGGGCCGGCCCACGGCGATCATGGTCGGCCCGGCCGTCGCCGACGGGGTGCTCTACTACATGCAGTACGGCACCTGGCAGACGGTCGCCATCGATCTGAAGACGCGCAAGCGGCTGTGGGAGGGCGAGCCGTCGGGCGGGTTCGGCTCCGAGCCGTTCCTCGCCGGCGGCGTGCTGTACTTCAGCCAGCGCGGGGCGATCGTGGCGTATCGCTGAATTCGGACAAGAAGAAGGCTGTGCACCATCGAGAAGGGCGCCGAACTCCACGGCGGGGCACAAGCATAGAGCGACCAGAGCCACAGTGCCCGCCGGGCCAGTTCCCGCG
>CAZMDT010000538.1:0-1112 GCA_964564965.1 uncultured Planctomycetaceae bacterium
GGCGAGGGATGAGCAGGCACGGAGGCCGTCTGCGCCGAGGGGCGCCGCCGGGTTCCCGCGGACCCCGGGGCCCGGGGCGGCGTTGATTCCCTTGAGAGCCCGCGCCGCCGGTCAAGTGCCCGAGCGCCGCGCGCCCGGCCCCGAAGGGGCAATCGGAATGCGAGTAAGACACCTGGCGTGGATCGTCGCGTGCATCGTCGCGGGCGCGGGCCCGTGCCGGGTCGCGGGCGCGGCGCCGGCGGGCGCTTCCGCGGCGGCCGAGGTCGAGGTCGACGGGCGGCTCATGGTCGTCAACGGCCAGACCGAGGTGCCGCGCGGGCTGTTCGGCCTGCACGCGTTCAAGCTCACCCCGGACGTCGTGAAGGACCTGGGCATCGAGTGCTACCGGCAGATTCACTTCGGCGCCGGTTCCGGCTCGATCGGGATCGGCAAGGACGGCAAGGCGAAGCCGATGTGGAAGGACCTCGCCGTCGTGATCGACTGCCAGGGCGACCGCTACTGCCCGGCGAACGTCCTGACCGACCCGAACTACGCGGCGTACTTCGGCAAGATCGGCGCCGACTACGCCCGGCGGTGCAAGGAGGCGGACTGGCGGGGATACGCCGAGTTCTGGAACGAGCCGTACCTGAACTGGGCGTCGCGGAGCCACGGCTCCGCGCGCAACCACTACCATCCGCGCTTCTACGACGTCAGCAAGGCGGTCGACGGCGGGAAGGTCACGATCAAGGGCTGGTCGAAGCCGCTGGAGCACCTCCGCTGGCGGCGGCTGTGGGCCCGCGGAGAGGACGGCAAGATCTGCTACGGCGTGGACGTGCCCAAGGGCCTCAAGCCCGGCGACACCTTCCGGTCGCACTCGCCGGCGAACTGGTACTGGACCAACCGCAAGGAGCAGACCTTCACCGTCGTCGAGCAGTGGGGCATCCACGACCCCACGCAGGTGTCGTTCTGGTCCGGTCGGCAGAACCTCGACTTCTACCTCTGGATGTTCCTTCCGTGGGCGAAGGCGATCAAGGAGACCCACCCCGACGTGCGGGTGATCGCGGGGTGGGACTTCGGGCTGTCGCACGGGGACTGGGCGGTGTGGCGCGAGCTGTACCGCCCGGTGCTCGACG
>CAZMDT010000538.1:1122-1955 GCA_964564965.1 uncultured Planctomycetaceae bacterium
GGCCGATACAGATGCCGAGGAAGGGTCGATCCTCTGCGACAAAATGTCGGACTGAATTGTCCAACCCCAGTGCCCTTAGTCTGGCTATAGTACCGGCCGCAGCTCCTACACCGGGCAGAATTACTGCCCGGGCATCGAGCACATCGACGGCATCTGCGAACACCACTACGGCGTGGACACGCGGGCGGTGACCGCGTGGTACGAGGTCGCCGTCGCCTACACGATGAGCCGCCACGGCAAGTGGATTCGCGGGTACAACACGGAGTGCGGGGGCAAGCTGGACCCCGCCGTCTACGGGCACGCTGCCGGCGGCGGGTCGGAGAGCGCCGAGGCGGCGTACGCCCTGCGGGACATCCTGGAGCTGGCGTACCACAGCCCGGCGAAGGCGGGCTCTCGCACGGCCCACGGCGCGGGCGAGGGCGTCAAGAAGGTGCTGCGGTTCCTGCGCGACCTCCGCGGGCCGCTCGTCTGCGCGCGGAGCGGCGACCTGGACGTCTGGTGCGTCGCGAGCCTCAACGCCGGGCGGCTCGTCGTCGTCGCGTTCAACAACGCCCGCGCCGCCAAGGACGTGAGCCTCGCGATCGCCGCGCCCGCCGGCACCAGCTTCGCGGGCGGCACGTTCGCCCGCGTCGGCGGCGGGTCGGAGAAGCTCCCCGCGGCCGGGCGGCGGGTCACGCTCCGCCGCAAGATCGACTCGCTCGAAGCGGGGAAGCTCGTCCTCCCGCTCGCGGGCACGGCGCCCGACCGGCCGGCGGTCGAACGCCGCCAGTTCTTCGCCAAGGAGGGCGTGCTGCTCGACGTGGCGCCGGGCAAACCGCTGACGCTGCACGTCG
>CAZMDT010000539.1:0-1946 GCA_964564965.1 uncultured Planctomycetaceae bacterium
CCTCCCGCGCGGCGCGGGCGTGTTGGCGCTGCGCCATCAGCAGGCGGACCCGCAGCAGCGTCGAGTAGCCCTCGAGCTTGTCCAGCGGGAAGGCCCGCTCCCAGGCGTCGAGCTGCTCGGCCGCCGCCTCGTACTCCCCGCGCCGCGTCAGGTCCTCGGCGTGACGGGCGAAGTCTCCCTTCGCGATCGCCGACGACATGCCCCTGGCTTCCCTGCCGATGCCCGCGGCCTCGTAGGCCTGGGCGGCCGCCTCGCGGTCGCCTGCCGCTCGATGCGCATCGCCCACGCCGATCCGGGCGTCGCGAACGGCGTCGGCGGTCGTCAGGTGGGCGGACTTCTTCAGGGCCTTGTCGAACAGGGCCAGCGCCTGCCGCGCCGCGCCTGCTTCGATCGCCGTCTGCCCCGCCTGCACGAGCAGCCGCGCCGCCACCGCCGGACTGCGGACCTTCTCCGCCTCGGCCTCCAGAGCGGCGACCGCCTGGGCCGCCCCCTTCGCACGGACGAGCGCCCGGGCGTAGATGGGCATCACCGTCGCCGCCGCCCGGTCCGGCGCTTCGCCGCGCCCCACGAACGCCGCCCCGGCCGCCACGATCCCCTTTGGGTACCCCGCCCGCTCGAACAGCAGCACCGCCTCCGCATTGGCCTCCGGGCTGAGCTTCGCGAAGTCGTACGTCGCCACGATCTGGGCGTACCGCCGGACCCCGTCGATGGGGCGCTGCGTCACCCGATCCCACGGACGCGTGACCCAGATGCGGTTCGTCCGCGTGAACGTCCCCAGGCCCGATCGCGCCGTCAACGTCGCCGTCTGCTCGCCGTCGACCAGATACACGTGCTCGACCGAGGCGCCCTCGGCCGTCTGGCCGTCGCCGAAGTCCCACGTGAGCTTCGTGCTCCGCCCGAGCTTGTCGGCCTCGAGCACCTGGAAGGCATAGCGCTGGTAGTACCGCTCGGCCATGAACGCCTCGCCGGCGTGCGTATAGAGGAAGTCCACCGCGAACGGCTCGCCCGTGCGGCGCATGGGCCCGAGCGTGGCCGTGGAGACGGGGGCGAAGGCGCCGGGCGGGATCACCACCACGCGCGCCGCTCCCGGCGGCTGCCACGCCGCCACGATCACCGGCGGGCCCTTCAGCGTCAGGTGATACACCGTGAGCTTGTGCAGCCCCGCCTCCAGCGAGATGCGCCCGCTCTTGCGGATGTCGGGCTGGGGGTCGTGCCAGCCTCCGTTGTCCACGACCAGCTTGTCGTCCACCAGCAGGAACGAGGCATCGCGGCTGGAGCTGACGAACGTGTACTCCCCGGCACGCGGGCAGTTCAGGTAGCCCGTGAAGATGCTCGCCACGCGCCCCTGTGGGCCGAACGGGTTGTGCCCCAGGAACACCTGGCCCACGAAGTCGGCGCCGATGAACGGCTTGGCACGGTCGAGCAGAACGCGCTTGGCCTGATCGAGCGTGCTCATCGCCCCGCCCGGGAAGGTCCACATCTGCAGCAGCAGTCCGCGACGGATCTCCAGCGTGGCCCGCCGCGCGGGCGGGTGGGCATGCCCGAGGTAGACGTAGTACTGGGTTTCACCGGGGCTGAGGGCGAACGCCAAGCGGACCACGTCGCCCGGGCCGACCGTCAGCACCTGGCAAGGGCGCTCCGCCCCGCGCGCGCTCACCACCCGGATGTCGCTGCCGTCGGGCTTCGCCTTCCCCCCGGTGGGCATGCGAACCACCGCGATGTCGTCGCCGGGAAGCCGGGTGGGCGGGTGTCCCTCGACCTGAATGGGGCGTCGGTAGGGCCAGTCGAGGCTCCACCACCCGGCCGCCGGCGCATTCGCGGCCGGCAGCGCAGCCGCCAGAGCCAGCGCCGCCGTCAGCAGGCAAGGCGATTTCCAGGAAGTCCATCGCATAGGCAGGTGAGATTCTACACTAGCATAGCGGGCGGCGTCAGGGCTAGATTGCCTG
>CAZMDT010000540.1:0-1945 GCA_964564965.1 uncultured Planctomycetaceae bacterium
CCTGGCCCGGCGAGAAGCCCAGGCCGATGCAGGGCCCGCAGCCGGCCTCGAGGATCCGCGCGCCGGCGCGCACGAGGCCCTCGAGGGCACCGTTTTCGGCGAGCATGAGCATGACCTGCCGGCTGCCGGGGGCGATGCCCAGTTCCACGTCGGGGTGGACGGCCTGCCCCCGCAGCGCCGTGGCCACGAGCATCAGGTCCTGGTAGCTGGAGTTGGTGCACGAGCCGATGACGACCTGGCCGACCTTCGTGCCGGCGAGGCTCGCCACGGACACGACGTTGTCGGGGCTCGGCGTGCCGGCGGCCAGCGGCTCCAGCTCCGGCAGGTCCAGCACCACGCGGTCGAAGCCCACCGTCAGGAGGCCGTCGTCGTCCGGGTCGCCGAGGTCCAGGTTCTGGCAGCAGCGGATGATGTTCTGCACGGTGGCCATGTCGCGCTTGGCGTGCAGGCGCTTCGCGATGCGGTCGTAGGCGGCGCCGGCGTCGGCGGCGAGGGCCACGAACGCCTCGCCCCGCCCCTGCGCCTCGAGGAACTGCCGCGTCACCTCGTCGGAGGGGAACAGGCTCGTGGTCACGCCGAGCTCGGCCCCCATGTTCGTGCAGGAAGCGCGGGCGGGCACGGGCAGGTGCGCCACGCCGCTGCCGAAGTACTCCACGGCGCAGCCGACGTTGCCGCGCGTGGTCAGAACCGACAGCAGCGTGAGGATGATGTCCTTCGCCGACACCCACGGCGGCAGCTCGCCACGCAGCTCCACGCCGATGACCCGCGGGCACGCCAGATAGAACGCCCCGCCCCCCATCGCCACCGCCACGTCCAGACCGCCGGCCCCTACGGCGAACGACCCGATGCCCCCCGCCGTCGGCGTGTGGCTGTCAGAGCCCAGCAGCGTCTTGCCCGGGGCCGCGAACCGCTCCAGGTGAACCTGGTGGCAGATGCCGTTGCCCGGCCGCGAGTGATACGCCCCGACCTTCGTCGCGATCGACTCGAGGTAGAGGTGTTCGTTGTGGCTCTCCGGCCCGAACTGCGCCAGGTTGTGATCCACGTAGCTGACAGACAGCTCGGCGCGGACGCGCTCGACGCCCATGGCCTCGAACAGCAGGAAGGCGGTGGTGCCCGTGGCGTCCTGGGTGAGCGTCTGGTCGATGCGGATGCCGATCTCCTCGCCGGGGGCGAGGGCGCCCTCGACGAGGTGCTCGGCAAGGATCTTCTGCACGACGTTTCGCGCCATGGGCGCTCCTTCGCTGCTACAGACAACCGAGGATACCAGAAGGCCTCGCGCGCCACAATCCGCCGCGCGGCGGGAGGGTGCTTTGTCGCCGCGTCCGTGGTAGCATCTGCCCGCGAACAAGGAGCATCCCATGGCCCTGTGCACCGTCCAGTTCAGCGGCGAGTCCATCGGCAAGAAGACCACGATGAACGTCATCGTGCCGGCCGGAAAGCGCGGCCCGTTGCCGGTGCTGTATCTGCTGCACGGCCTCAGCGACGACCACAGCACCTGGCAGCGTCGCACGAGCCTCGAACGCTACGCCGAGGGGCTCCGCCTGATTATCGCCATGCCCGACGGGCACCGGTCGTGCTATGCCAACGACCCGCGTCCCGGCGGCCTGGCCTACGAGGACCACATCGTCCGCGACGTCGTGGGCTTCGTCGATCGCACGTTCCACACGATCCCCCGCCGCGGCGCCCGCGCCGTCGCCGGGCTCAGCATGGGCGGCTACGGCGCCCTCATGCTCGCCTTCAGGCACGGCGACGTGTTCGCCACGGCCGCCTCGCACTCCGGGGCGTTCCTCATCGGCCACAAGCCCGTCGAGGGCCGGATGAACGTCGACCACCTGTCGGCCGCCCTGCCCAGACGCGAGTACGACCTGTGGTCGCTCGCCCGCCGCCACGCGCGGTCTCGCCGGCGGCTCTCGCCAAAGCGAGGAGGCCGCCCGTGATCAGGCCC
>CAZMDT010000541.1:0-1942 GCA_964564965.1 uncultured Planctomycetaceae bacterium
TTCGGCCGCGGAGCTCGGGCGGCCGATCATCGTCTTCTCCGGCGGCGAGCCGTTGCTGCGCGGCGACTGGGAGGAGCTGGCGGATTACGTCCGGTCGCTCGCCCTGCCGGCGGCGCTCGCCACGAACGGCACGCTCGTCGATGACGCGCTGGCGGGGCGGATCGCGGCGGCGGGCTTTCGGCGCGTGTCGGTCAGCCTCGACGGCGCCGACGCCACCACGCACGATGCGTTCCGCGCCCTGCCCGGGGCCTTCGCCCGTGCGGTCGCCGGCGTCCGTGCCCTCCGCCGCGCCGGCCAGGCCGTCCAGATCAACGCCACCGTCGCCCGCCACAACGTCGGCCAGCTCGATGCCATCCTCGCACTGGCCCGCTCGCTCGAGGCGGAGGCGCTGCACCTGTTCCTGCTGGTGCCGGTCGGCTGCGGGGCGGACCTGTCGGCCTCGCACCAGCTTGGGCCGGCCCGTTACGAACGTGTGCTCCAGTGGCTCTGCGACCGCCAGGCGGAGGCGCCGGGGCCGGGCGGCATCGAGCTGAAGGCGACGTGCGCCCCCCACTACTATCGCATAGCCGCGAAGCGCGGCCCGGCGCCCCGCGGCTCGCGCGGGTGCCTGTGCGGCGTGGCCGTGGCGTTCGTTGCCCACGACGGCGAGGTCTTCCCCTGCGGGTATCTTCCGGTGAGCTGCGGCAACGTTCGGGAGCGCGGCCTGCCGGACATCTGGCGCGGCTCGCCCGTCTTCGCCGACCTCCGCGACCCTGCGCGACTGAAGGGCAAGTGCGGGTGGTGCGAATACAATCTCATCTGCGGCGGGTGCCGCGCCCGGGCCTACGCCGCCACGGGGGACTACCTGGCGGCGGAGCCCGCCTGCGCCTACCACCCGGCGGGCCGCCCGTAGCGCCCGCGTGCTGTTGACACCCGGCGCACCGCGTGATACCGTGCCGGGTGCGCCTAGATGCGGTTCGGGTCCAGCGCCGGGGCAAGGCTGCCGGCGCGGCCCGGGGAATGCTTCCGGCGGAAGGAGCATGTCATGATCCGACGAGCGATCGGCATGGTTTGTCTGGCGGGCGTCGTGTGCTCGGCGCCGGCGCAGATGGCGGCGCCGGCTGCTGCACCGTGGGTCGGCAAGGTGAACGCGGAGGACGTGTACGTTCGGGCGACGGCCCACCCGGCGTCGTATCCGTGCCTGAAGCTGAGCACGCCGGCGCGGGTGACCGTCGTGGGGCAGGAGGGCAACCGCCTGAAGATCCTCCCCCCGCCGGGCGCGTTCAGCATCGTGGCGAAGCAGTTCGTGACGCCCGCCGCCGACGGGAAGACCGGCACCATCAAGGGAACGCGGGTCCGCGTGCGGGCGGGCACGAGCCTGATGCCCTATTCCGGCGTCGACGACCACTACGAAGTCCAACTCCTGATGAACACCGGCGAGAAGGTCACGATCGTCGGACAGACGCCGGCGTACTATAAGATCGCCCCGCCGACCGGCGCGTTCATGTACATCGCGGATCGCTTTGTGGACCGCCCCGAGCGGGCCCCCACGACGCCCCCGACGACCACGCAGCCCGCCGTCGCGACGACGACGCAGCCGACGACGGCGCCCGTCGTGACGGTGCAGCAGCCGCAGATGCCCGAGATGAAGGACACGCTCGCCAAGTACGAGGCGATCGAGAAGCGGCTGCACGCCGAGTTCGAGAAGCCCCTCGAGCAGCGCGACCTTCGGAAGCTGCTGGCCGATTACCAGGCGCTCGACGTCAGCGATGCGGCGTTCCTCAAGCCGTACGTCGAGGCGCGGGTGCAGTTCCTCGAGGCGGCGATGAAGTGGTCAAAGGAGTTCGACGCCATCGAGGCGTTGATACGCGACACGGCCGACGCGCAGCGGCGGCTTGAGTTGGAGCGGGCGAAGATCGAGGTGGCCACGACGGCCGACGAGCCCGCCGGCTACGCCGCCCGC
>CAZMDT010000542.1:0-1937 GCA_964564965.1 uncultured Planctomycetaceae bacterium
ACTTCACGGCGAAGCCGCGCGGGTCGCGGGCCGAGTCGGCCGAGCCCCTCTCGCCGCCCACCGTCGAGAAGCGAGCGAACACCTCAGTCTTCTTGCCCACCTGCGAGAGGAACTTCGCCCGCGTGTATTTCGACATGTCGGCCGTGCACTCGAAGACGCCGTAAGCCCCGGCGCCCTTGGCGTGCACCACGCGCTCGGGAATCCGCTCACGGTTGAAGTGCGCGAGCTTCTCCATCAGGTGCGCGTCCTGCATGAGTGCCGGCCCTCGCGGCCCGGCGGTCACGGTGTTCTGGTCGCCGTCCACCGGCGCCCCGGAGGCGGTCGTCAACCTCTTCATATCTCTTGCCATTGGTGCTCTCCTTTTTCTGGTACCACCCGACATTATGTGGAATCCCACGCATTATGAAACAGAAATGGGGCGCGGGAAGCCAAAGACCAGCAACCTCACGCCCCGGACGCGAATCGCCGCCAGGAGCCCGCTCTGATGTGAAAGGGGTACAAGCGCGCCCGCGCTATGGACCGCTTCACGGCCTCGGCTCCCGCCGGGGCCGGGCCGGACGGGCCCCGGGCAGCGGACAATCAGCGGGACGCGGAGCGTGTCGAGGTAGATGTTGTGCCCACGGGCCGGCTTCCCGGGCAAGCCGCAGCCTTCCGCAACGCCCCGGCCGTGTGGCACCCGCACGAGCTTCGCGGGCGCCCGGGGGGCCTCAGGTGCGGGCGTTCGGCAGGTAGGCCCCGAGCGCGATGAGCCGGCCCTGGAGGTCGCCCACGGGAACGCTTCGCGCGTCCGTCTCCCGTTCGGCGGCGAGGGCCGCGGCCACGCCGGCGGCCTGGCCCGTGATGAAGCAGCCCGGCATGACGCGGATGGAGCCGAGCACGCGGCGGTCGGCGCTGATGCATCGTCCGGCCGTGAGCACGTTATGCAGGCCCCTGGGCGTCAGCACGCGATAGGGAATGCCGTAGCTCTCGCCGTCGGGCAGCCAGACGTCCTCGAAGCTGTGCTTCTGACCGCGACGGCCCGCACCGAGCGTGGAGGCGTGGACGTCCAGGGCGTAGGCGAAGCGCCCGATCTCATCGTCGAAGACGGCGCGGTTCCAGTAGTCCTCAACGGTGAGGACGTAGTCGCCGGTGATGCGGCGCGTCTCCCGAATCCCCACGCGGGCCGCCAGCGACACCAGTTCCATCCTCTCGTAGCCCTTCAGGTAGCGCCGGAAGTAGGCCTCGTACTCCGGGGCCATCTTCCGGCCGTGGATCGCGGCCCGCGTGAGCGATCGCTCATCCGTGCCGTCCACGCCGAACAGGTGCCCGACGTTGCCGTTTCCGATGCTCGCCCCGGTGGGAATGATGCCCGGCATGCCGGGGTCGGGCACGGTGAACAGGCCGTCGGCGATGGCCTGCTTGAGGGGCCCGGACTGCTGCCAGATGCCGCACCCGGCGGCGTCGGCCGCTTGCCAGTCGATACCTGCCCACATGCTGATGAAGCTGCCCGGCTGCATCCGCCCCCGCTCATCGCCTTTCTCGAACGGCGCCCCGGCCCAGGCGCACAGGTCGCCGTCGCCGGTGGCGTCGACGTACGTCTTGGCGCGGGCGGCGTACAGGCCGCTCTTGCCGGCGCACACCACGTGCCGCACCCAGCCGCCCTCGCACTGGGCCGCGATGGCGTGCGTGGCGAAGGCAAACTCCACGCCCGCCTCCGCCACCAGGTCGTCGTAGATTCGTTTGAGGGCCTCGGGATTGAAATACACGTCGCGGTTACCGCGCAGGGAGGGAATGGAGACGGCCTTGGCCTGGTGGAGGCGGTCGTGGACCATCCTGCCGACGCCGTCGGCCACGAAGTTCACGCCGTCGGTGAAGGAGCAGAACATCGGCAGCCCGCCGGCGGTGCCCATGCCGCCGAAGCACATCTCCCCCTCCACCAGGAAGACGCTCGCCCCCTG
>CAZMDT010000543.1:0-793 GCA_964564965.1 uncultured Planctomycetaceae bacterium
CGCCCTTGACGTTGAAGCTGAACCGCCCCGGCTTGTAGCCGCGAATCTTCGCCTCGCGCGTCTTGGCGAAGAGCTGGCGGATGAGGTCGAACACGCTCGTGTAGGTGGCGGGGTTGCTGCGGGGCGTCCGGCCGATGGGGGATTGGTCGATCTCGATGACCTTGTCGATCCGCCCCACGCCGAGGATCTTCTCGTACTCGCCGGGCTTCTCGCGCGAGGAATATATCCGCCGCCGCAGCGCCCGCAGCAGCGTCAGGTTCACCAGCGTGCTCTTGCCCGAGCCGCTGACGCCCGTGACACACACGATGCCCCCCAGCGGGAACCGCACGTCGATGGCCTTCAGGTTGTTCTCCCGGCAGCCGCGGACCTCCACGCACTTCCGCACCGACAGCTTCCGCCGGCGCGGCGGCACCTCGATCGACAGCCGCCCCACCAGGTACTTGCCCGTCACCGACTCCTCCGCGGCGCAGAGCTGCTCGACGGTGCCCTGCGCCACCACGCGCCCCCCGTGCCGCCCGGCGCCCGGGCCCATGTCGATGATCTGGTCGGCGGAGCGGATCGTCGCCTCGTCGTGCTCCACCACCAGCACCGTGTTGCCCATGTCGCGCAGGTGCTTCAGCGTTCGGATCAGCCGCTGGTTGTCGCGCTGATGCAGGCCGATGGTCGGCTCGTCGAGAACGTAGCACACGCCGACCAGCCCGCTGCCGACCTGGGTGGCCAGGCGGATGCGCTGCGCCTCCCCGCCCGACAGCGTCGCCGACGTGCGGTTCAGCGTGATGTAGTCCAGCCCCAC
>CAZMDT010000543.1:803-1934 GCA_964564965.1 uncultured Planctomycetaceae bacterium
CGTCGGCGAGGAATCGCAGCCGGTGGCGAACCTCGCGGAGGATGGTCTCGGCGATCTGCGTCCGCTCCACGCCGAGCGTGAGCGCGTCGAAGAACGCCATCGCCTCGGCGATGCTCATCTGCGCCACGTCGTGGATGTTCCGCCCGTCGATGCGCACGGCGAGCGATGCCGCCTTCAGCCGGGCGCCGTCGCAGGCCGAGCACGGCTGCTCCGACATGAACGAATGCAGCCGCGCCTTCACGAACTCGCTGTCGGTGTTGCGCCAGCGGCGGTTGAGGTTCGGGATGACGCCCTCCCAGTCGCGGCCGGCCTCGCCGTGCAGCAGGTGCCGTCTGACGTCCCCGGGCAGCTCCTCGTACGGCACGTTGGGGCTGACGCCGTAGCGCCGGCAGAAACGCCGGATCAGCCGGTTGTAGAAGATGTTCATCCGCTTGCCGCCGTGGCGCCAGGCGTCCACGGCGCCCTGGGACAGCGACAGCGACGGGTCGGGAACGATCAGCTCCGGGTCGAACTCGAGGATGGTGCCGAGCCCGTCGCAGGCGTCGCAGGCCCCGTAGGGGGAGTTGAAGCTGAACATCCGCGGCGCCAGCTCCGGCAGGTTGACCTCCGGATGGATGGGGCAGGCGTAGGTGGCGCTGAACAGCCGGTCGCGCCAGCCCTCGCCGCCCGGGGCGCTTCGGCGGGCGGCCCCCTCGCCCTCTTCCGCCTCGCCGCCAGCGGCCTCGTGGCAGATCACCACCAGCCCGCCCGCCAGACCCAGGGCCGTCTCGATGCTGTCCGACAGGCGGATCCGGACCGAGTCGCGCAGGATCAGCCGGTCCACCACCACGTCGATGCTGTGCTTCTTGTTCTTGTTCAGCTCGGGGCGGTCCTTCAGGTCGTACGTCTCGCCGTCGATCCGCACGCGGACGTACCCCTCGCGCTGGATGTGCCGCAGCAGCTCGGCGTGCTGGCCCTTCTGCCCCCGCACGATTGGCGCCAGGACCATGAACCGCGTGCCCTCCGGCAGCGTGAACACGGCGTCGACCATCTGGCTGACGGTTTGCGAGGTGATCTCGCGGCCGCAGACCTTACCGCCGGACGTGCGCGCCCAGCAGTGCGGCACGCCCACCCGCGCGAACAGCAGCCGCA
>CAZMDT010000544.1:0-1919 GCA_964564965.1 uncultured Planctomycetaceae bacterium
TTCGCGGCGGGCGATTAGAAGAGCTATCGGCGGGCGGGCGGCGGCACGTGAAGTGGAATCGCCGGCCTACATCTGCTCGACCGTCTCGATGCCGAGCAGGCCCAGGGCGGTGCGGATGGTGCGGGCGGCGAGGTCGCAGAGGGCGAGGCGGCCGGAGCGGACCGGCTCGTCGCTCTTGAGCACGGGGCAGGTCTCGTAGAAGGCCATGAACGCCCCCGCGAGGTCGTAGAGGTACGTGCACAACAGGTGCGGCAGGCACTCGGCGGCGACGGCGGCGACCGTCTCGGGGAACTGAAGCAGCCGGACGCCCAGCGCCCGCTCCGCCGCCTCGGAGAGGCGAATCTCAGATGAGGAAGCCGAGGTCTCAGCTTCGGGGTTCGAGATTCCAGCTTCGCCGTCGGCGCGGCGGAAGATGCTGCGGATCCGCGCGTACGCGTACTGCATGTACGGCGCCGTGTTGCCCTCCAGCGACAGCATCCTGTCCCACGAGAACACGTAGTCGCTCGTGCGGTTCTGCGACAGGTCAGCATACTTCACCGCCCCGATGCCGACGACGTGAGCAATGTCCCGCAGCGTCGGCTCGTCAAACGTCGCGCGGCGCTCCTCGGCCTTCGCGCGGACCAGCTCCAGCGCCCGCGCCTCCGCCTCGTCCAGCAGGTCCATCAGCTTGACCGTGCCGCCCTCGCGCGTTTTGAACGGCCGGCGGCCCTCGCCCAGCATCATTCCGAACGCCACGTGCTCCAGCGAGACCTTGCCGTCGGCGGGGCCGGGCCTGATGTCCCAGCCGGCCTTCTCGGCGATCTTGAAGATCTTGGCGAAGTGCTCGGCCTGGCGCGAGTCGGTCACGTAAAGCACGCGGTCGGCCTCGAGTTCGTTCACGCGGTAGCGGACGGCCGCGAGGTCGGTCGTGGCGTACAGGTAGCCGCCGTCGGACTTCTGGACGATGACGAAGGCCGGCTCGTTGTCCTTGTTGCGGAACTCGTCGAGGAAGACGCCCGTGGCGCCTTCAGATTCCTCCAGAAGGCCGGCCTGTTCAAGGTCCTCCACCACATTCGGGAGGTCGTCGTTGTACGCGCTCTCGCCGCGAACGTCTCTTCGAGTGAGAAGTAGACCGAGGCGGTCGTACACGTTCTGGCAATGGGTCAGCGATACGGCCAGGAAGAACAGCCACCAGTTCCGGGCAGTCATGTCCCCCTGCTGAAGCTTAACCACATAGCTTCGAGCCATGCTGCAGAACTCCGCAGAGCCGTCGAACAGGGCCTTTGCTTCGCGGTAGAATCCCTCTATATCCGCGAGTTTCTCCCGCGCTGCCTCGAGGTCGGGCGGCGGGTTGACCCGGGTGAGGTAGGCCACGAGCATGCCGAACTGGGTTCCCCAGTCGCCGACGTGGTTCTGGGGGATGACGCGCTCGCGGGCCTCAAGCGGCTCGCCGGCGATGAACTTGAGGACCCGGGCGAGGGCGTCGCCGATGATCGTCGAGCGCAGGTGCCCGACGTGCATCTCCTTGGCGAGGTTCGGCCCGGAGTAGTCCACCACCACCGTCCGGGCCGCTTGCGGCTTCGCCACGCCCAGGCGCTCATCCCCCGCGGCGGCGGCAAGCTGCCGCTCCAGAAACTCCCGCTTCAGCGTGACGTTGATGAACCCCGGCCCGGCGATCTCGACGGTCTCGGCGAGGTCGTCGAGCTTCGCGGCGGCGAGGACCTTCTCGGCCAGTGCCCGCGGCTTGCACTTCAGTTGCTTCGCCGCGGCCATCACGCCGTTGGCCTGGTAGTCGCCGAACTCCGGGCGCGCGGCGGGCGCCACAAGCGCCGCCGCCCCGTCTGGCGTCCCCGCGGCCGACAGGGCCTCGCCCAGCCGGCGCTCGATCTCGGCTCTGAGGTTCATCGCGTTACCGGGGCTTGCGGGGCTTGGGCAGGCCT
>CAZMDT010000545.1:0-1916 GCA_964564965.1 uncultured Planctomycetaceae bacterium
AGCCGCGCTCGTCGTTGCGAATGATGATCTCTACCTGCTGCATGAGTAGCGTCGGCATCGCGGGCGGCGCGTCCACGTCGGTGACGACCACCTGCCAGGACCAGCCCGCCAGCGCCGGGTCGTCGTATTCCACCGGGCCGTCGGTCTGCACCGGCTCCAGGCCCATCTGCATCTCCGACAGCCGCGTGATTGCCAGGTCCGCCGCCGTCGCCGCCAGGCGCGTCCCGTCCGCGGCGCGGATGCACGCGCCCATCCCCGAGAGGATCACCACGGCCGCACTTGCCATCAGGACAAGCGCGAGGACGACCTCCAGCAGCACCAGCCCCCGCCGGTGCGCCGCCCCGCCCCGCCGACCTGTCCGCGTGCTACTCGCCAAGGTAGTACTCCCGCTCGGCTTCGGCCTGCTGCTTGATCTGCTCGTAAAACTCCGCCAAGCCCGTCTCGCCGAGAACCTGCGTCTCGATCGTGCGGTTGGTGCCGTCGATCACGATCACCGCGCGGCGCGAGTCGTCCTCATCGCCCGCGGTCGCCAGCTCGATGACGGCCGAGTCGCTCGTCCCGTCCGGATGGAACGTCACCGGGTCCATCCGCACCTCGCCGGGGTCGGGCGGGGCGAGCGTCTCGGTGTCGAGCGTACTGTAGGCGCTGTCACCCGTGAGTTCGCAGCGTGTGACGCGGACAAGGCCGTTGGGCACTTCGGCCGCCCAAACGGAGGTATCGTACTCGACGAACACGCGCGGCTCGGTGAAGGGCTGCGGCTCCCACAAGACGCGGATGGCGCCCGTGTCGGGCTCGAAGGACAGCCGGATGCTCCGCTTCGTATTGGCGGCGTCGGCGCGAGCCATACGGACCAGCGCCTCGAACTGGACGGCGCCTTCCTCCAGGTTGCGCCCGTCGTACCACGACACGAGCGCGAAGGCACCGGCCGACGCCAGCGCCACCAGCAGCGTGATCGCCAGGATGACCTCCAGCAGCGTGAAGGCGCGGCCCGGGCGTCCGAGGGCGCCCAGCCGTGCCCCGTCGCCGCGGCGGCTACGTGCCTTCCTTCGGCCAGTTCGCGCTGCGGATGTCATCGCCACCGCCATCATCGTCAGCCCCGTTCGGGCCCACCGAGTAGACCAGGGCGCGCGTCACCGTCTTGCCGCCGACGTCCACGTCCTCGGGGCGGTAGATGAGGTCGTGGCCCCAGGTGTCCTTCAGGTCCGCCTCGACGAGGAACTGGCGCCACCGCTCGCTCACCTGCTCGTCGTCGTAGTTGGGCTTGGTCACGAGCGCCGCCAGCCCCTCTTCCTGCGAGGGGTAGCCATACTTCATTATCAGCCTGTATTCCTCGAGGGCGTTGATCGCCTTCTGGATCTTGAGGCCGGTCGTCTTGATGTTGCCCTCCTCGCTCCGGCCGGAGACCAGGAAGAACGTCGCGGTCGCCAGCCCGGCGATCAGAACGATCACCAACATCACCTCGAGCAGTGTGAAGCCCCGAACATGCAACCTGCTATCCGTCATCGATCATTTCCTTTCATGGCGCGTCATTGTCTTCGCGGTTCGCTCCGGCGGCGCGGGGGCGCACCGTCCCGCGGGGCCGGCTATCTCAGTTGGCTCCCCATCGTGAAGATGGGGTACAGCAGTCCGATGGCGATGAAGCCGATAAGGGCCGCCAGCACGACGAGGATCAGCGGCTCGAGCAGCCGGACGGCGGCGTCCACCTGCCGGTTGGTCCGCCGCTCCACGCTGTCGGCGACCTCGACGAGGACGCGGTCGAGCTGGTTGGCCTCCTCGGCGACGGCGATCATCTCGATGATCTCCACGGGAAAGAGCCCCGACGCCCGCAACGGCGCCGCCAGGGGCTCGCCCGCCCGCACGTTCTCCGCCGCCCGCTCCACCGCGTCTTCGAGCGCCGCGGTCAAGCCGCTGCGCGT
>CAZMDT010000546.1:0-1908 GCA_964564965.1 uncultured Planctomycetaceae bacterium
AGTTCATCGTCTCCCCAGCCGCCAGGGCGGCCGCCTCGTCCGGACGCTCCGCGAGCAGGTAGGCCTGCGTGCGGTAGCCGTTGGCGCTGCCCTCGTCGGCGGCGCGGCCCGCGGCCTCGAGCACGGCCGCGTGGTCGCCCTTCAGCAGCCCGAGGAACATCGCCGCCTCGACCTCGACGTGCACGACGGCGTCCGGGGCCGTGTCCTTCAGGCGGCGGAGCGCGTCGTCGCGCGCGCCGGCCGCCTCGTCCCATTTGCCCTGCGCGGCCAGCGCCCTCAGCAGGCGGAAACGCCACAGCAGGTCGTCCGGGTTGGCCTCGATCCCCCGGCGGGATGCCGCCTCGACGGCCGCGTACTCGCCGGCGCACAGGCGGTAGTCGAACAGCACCTGCTGGAGCTGTGCGTCGTCGGGGGCCAGGCGGGCCGCCCGCTCCGCGAAGCGCCACGCCGCGGCGTAGTCGCCGAGCGCCGCCCGGTGGTAGCCCTTCGACATGAGCGGGTAGTGGTTGTTCGGGTCGGCCGCGATCGACTGGTCGAGCATCCGGATCGCCTCGGGGCTCCGCGCCTCCATGCGGGCGCACAGGTAGAGCAGCTCGGAGCGGTTCGGGTCCGCGGCGAGCATGTCGCGGTACTTCCGCCGCACGGCCTCGCCCGCGCCGGCGATGCCCGAGAGACTCTGGTAGTAGCGGTGCCAGTCGATGCGCAGCGGCCGGGCGTCCAGCCCGTGCTCGACGAACCGCCTTGCCCGCTCCACGGAGCCCGCCTCCACCGCGACCTCCAGGTAGGTGCGCAGCACCAGCTCGGCCTCGGGGCGGGCCGCGGCGTGTCCCTCCAGGTAGGTCATCACCGTCTCGGCGTCGGCCCGCGCCTCCTGCCGCAGGTACTGGGCGACCGGCAGCGGCTCCGCCTCCTGCACGACGATGCGGCGCCTGGGAATCTGCGAGCCCTCCCCGTCCCTGACCTGAATCGAGTCGGGGAACGCCTCGAACCGGTAGTCGATGTCCTCCAGGACGAGGTACGCCTTCCCCATGTGGTAGTCGACCTTGATCCCGGACTGAGACCCCCCGGGCTCCCTCGCGTAGACCGTCTCCTCCCAGCGGATGACGGCCGCGCCGAACGGGTTCAGGATGCGCGTCGTGTCGTCGAAGAACCGCGCGACGAACGCGCCGTCGATCTCGAACTCCGTCTCGGTGCCGTATCCGCCGACGGTCGTGACGGCCTTGTGCCGCCCCTCGGCGATGCGGACCTTCTCGAAGCGCCCCGCCGGGACGACGACGGGCTCGTCGCCGTCGATGGCCACCTGGACGGCCACCGGCAGGCCGTTGGTGATGTAGAGCGTGCGGTACTGCGCGGCGATGTAGTTCGCGGCGACCAGCCCCACCGCGAGCACGGCCAGCACCGCCGCCCATCGGAACGCCCGCGTCTTCACCAGGCGGCGCGGCGGCAGGACGCTCTCGGCGGGCGCGAGCCGCTCGGACGCCCGAACCGTTCTGCGGAACTTCGCGTCGTCGGCGAGCGCCGGAGCCGCCTCGAGGGCCAGGCGGAACGCCGCCAGCGCGTCCTCGTGCTCCTGCTGCTTCTGGTGCGCCTCGCCGAGCAGGACGAACACGGCCGGGTCTCGCTTGTCCGGGTCGGCCTCCATGAAGGCCAGCAGTTCGCGGGCGCGGCGCAGGTCGCCGTCGCGGACCGCCGCGATGGCCACGGCCCGCCGCGCGGTGGGGTTGTCGGGGGCGATCTCGAGCGCCCGCGCGCACGCCGCGTCGGACCTGTCGTCCTCGCCGGCGCCCTCGTAGAAGCCCGCGAGGGCAATCTGCATGTCGGCGTCGTCGCGGAATCGCCCCTCCAGCTCCCCGGCGAGGCGCAGCGCCTCCTCGTGCGGGCCGAACGTGTCGAGCGCGCCCAGCAGCT
>CAZMDT010000547.1:0-1895 GCA_964564965.1 uncultured Planctomycetaceae bacterium
GGGTTCACCGTGGCGAACTCGTCGGTCACGCGCCACGGCCCGCGGACGGTGTCGGGGTCGTCCACGAGGCACCGCCCGTCATCCGGCTCGATGGACGGCACCCAGTCGGCGAGGACCTTGCGGGGCACCCAGTAGTCGTAGCCGAACCCCTTGTACTTGCCCCCCGTGATGCCCAGGAAGTTCGTCTTGACCTTCTCCGGCGAGGTCGGGCACCAGAAGTTCTCCTCCGGCAGGCCGTACTTCTCGATCAGGATCTCCGCGAACAGCTTGTCCGGCGGGTTGTGCCAGGTCTTCCACGGCGCGCGGGTGTCGCCGGCCTTGTCGCGCTTCGGCAGCAGCCCGTCGTTGTCCTGCGTGTAGTAGTACACGCCGCTCAGCAGGCCGCGCAGTTGTGACGCGCAGACGCTCGTGAGCGCAAGCTGCTTGGCCCGGCCTAGCGAGGGCATCAGGATCGTCACCAGCAGCGCGATGATCGCGATGACGACCAACAGCTCAATCAGCGTAAACGCTGACTGAGCTTGCCTGCGCCCTGCGGGCTTCGGCTGGCAGGCCAGCAGCTCGATCAAGGTGAAGGCCCGCGGGCGGGCCGCCTGGCGGCCGGGGAGCCCGGGGCCACCCGCCGCGCGGTCAAGGTCGGCTGTTCGCGTCATGCTGCGCATGTCAGCATCCGTGCAAGCCGCGCCGACACTACACCACCGCGGCGCGGCCTACCACCAGTACTCATAGTTGCCGCTGGCATGGGGACCGTCCATCTGGTGCGTCTGGATCCAGTCCACGTGCCCGTCGAGGTGGGCCCTGTGCGTTCCGACCGGCAGCTCCTCGTCGTAGATGTGGTTGACCCTCGGCTTGCCCAGGGCCCAGAAGTCCCCGAAGTACGTGTGGGTCATGTCCGTCCACAGGATGTCCACGTCGTAGCGGGCGCTTCCCACGCGGGTCGGGAAGCTGATGCCGTCGATCTCGGCGATCGGCGTCTGCGTGTCCTTGTCCAGCCACGTGATGAAGAAGTACGTGTACCCGATGATCTGCCGCTGCGGGTCGGTCGCTTGGTCCCAGGTGTCGTGGTCCCAGGCCTCGACGTTGTCATAGTTGCCGAACGTCCTGCCCCACGCGACGTTCGTCGGGCTGAACACCAGCTCGGCCGTCAGGCCGTAATTGTCGCGCAGGGTGTCGCGCCAGTCCTCAAAGGTCGCCGCCTGCATGCCGGCGTTGCCCCAGGGCGGAAGGCCCGTGGCCGGCTTCGGCGTCAGGCGGTGGTACAGGTACGGGAAGTACCGGTCGTGGTCCACGGCATACGCGATCGTGCTGGCGGTGAGCTGCCGAAGATTCGACGCGCAGAGGGCTTCCCGCGCCAGGCGCCGGGCCCGCTCCAGCGACGGCGCGAGGATGGTCAGCAGCAGCGCGATGATGGCCACCACGACCAGCAGCTCGATCAGCGTAAAGGCGCGCACGGACTTCGCGCCTCGCGCGCCGAGGCCGAGCCCAAACGCCCCTCCCCGGCGGCGGGGGCTGAAGCCCCCCGGCGTGTGATGGGGCGAGCCTGTCCGTGTCATGCCGTGCATGTTCGCATCCGTGCCGGCGCGCGGCCGGGCGGCCGCATCGTCCCTCCTGCGCCATCATAGGGTGCAGGGCCCCCGCCACATCGGGGACCCCGCTGCAAATCGCTCGTGTTGTCCGTCTCGCCGTCAGCGGCGGCGCCGGCGGACGTAGCCCGCCAGGGCGCCGGCGCCGGCGAGCAGACTCATCACCGGCAGCGGGCCCGCCGCGTCGTAGCCCTTCGCCTGTCGGTTAGGACCTCTGCCGGCGGACGTACCGCCCGATGGCGCCGAGACCGAACATCACTGTCGGGCCGAACGACGGGTCTCTTCGCGCGCCTACAATAAGCTCCGTGCCCTTTT
>CAZMDT010000548.1:0-1889 GCA_964564965.1 uncultured Planctomycetaceae bacterium
CCGACGAGGATCAGCCCGTTGGCGTCCGCGGTGGCGACGAGATCGACTCCGCCCACATCTCCCTGCCGCGCGGGCAGGAGCTCGACGTTTCCCTCGAACCGCTCGGCGCCGTCGCCGTGCCGGTCAACCTCGCCCTGACCGACGAGCACACGCTGGACTACACGAACCTGATGCCGCTGGGACTGTTCGGGCAGGACATCCTGATCCTGCACGGCCCGGCGGGATGGGACGGCGTGGTGAGCATCGACGGTCACACGCTGCACGCGCCCGTACCGGGCGACGGCGGGCCGGAGGTCTTCGAGCATCAGGGCTTCCGCGTCGTCCTCGTTACCAGCGAGACGGCGACGCGGACCTGGGCGGTGGGGGAGGAGATACTGTTCGGCCCGGAGTACGTCGGCGAGACGGCTGAGGACATCGTGCCCGCCCGCCGCGCCAAGCAGCACGCGGTCCTGCCGCTTGAGGGCAAGCTCACGCGGCGCAAGGCCCGCCCCGCCGGGGCCGTGCGGAAGCCCCCCGCCCCGCGCCTGAGCAGTTGGCGGCGGACCAGCGTCTGCACGGAGCCGGTGTCGGCGGACCTGGCGTGGGAGAAGCTTCCCGGCCCGCGCGACTTGGATCGCCTGGGGATCCACCGGGGGTACGGGTGGTACCGGCTGGAGATCGACAGCGACCGCCCGCGGCGGCGGCACCTGGTTCTGCCCGATTGCGCGGACCGGGCGACGGTGTACCTCAACGGCAACCTGCTCGGCGTGTGGGGCTCCGGGGAGGGGGCGTCCCGCAGGCCGATGTCGGCGCCCTTCAAACGCGGGCAGAACGTGCTGACGCTGCTGGTGGACGACCTCGGGCGGTTTGCCGGCGGGCCCGGGCTCGGCGAGCCCAAGGGCCTCTACGGGCACCTCTACGACGCCAAGCCGCTGAAGGCCAAGTTCAGGTTCAAGCAGGAGGAGAGCTTCAGCAGGCGGATCGTGCCGCGGCAGTTCTCGTACGTTCTGCCGGAGCTGGCGGCTCAGCCGATGTGGGCGGCCGAGGTGCGAATCCCGATGACCAAGGTCCGCCCGATCCACCTGTGGTTTGACGGCATCCCGCACCACGTGGCGGTGATGTGCAACGACCGTTGTGTGGGGTTCTTCCCCTGCCACGGGTCGAACTTCGGCGAGCTGACGCTGGGCTCGGCGCTGAGGACCGGGCGGAACGTGCTGCGCCTGCTGCTGTGGGGCCGCGACCTGTCCGCCAGGCTGCTCGACAAAGTCGAGTTGCTGACGCTGACAGAGGCCGTGTCGCAGAACGCCGCCTGGCACTGGCGCCCCTGGGTCATGCCCGAGGAGGGCGGGCACGTCGTCGGCAAGGATCAGCCGGCATGGTACGTCGCCACCTTCAAGCACGCGGCGCGCGACGAGCCGCTGTTCCTGCACATCGTCGGCGCCCGCAAGGGGCAGCTCTTCCTCAATGGCCACAACGTCGGGCGCTTCTGGACTGTCGGGCCGCAACAGCACTACTATCTGCCCGAGTGCTGGCTCCAGGAGCAGAACGAGCTGATGGTCTTCGAGGAGAGCGGGCGCATCCCGGCGAACAGCCGCCTGAGCTTCCGCCCGCTCGGGCCGTATCTCGACTAGATGCGCCCCGTGTCTGCCGGGGCCGGGAAAGGGGCCGCTCATGAAGTGCTCGTGGGTCTTCCTCTGCACTCTCGCCGCTGTGGCTGCCGGGGATGACTTCGTGCCGTTCGTCATCCCGTTGGAGATGGCGCAGGACTCGCAGATCAAGCTGCCGCCCTCGCCGCCGATTCCCCCCGGCGCCCCGCGCCTCGTCGCGCGCGACGGGCACTTCCATCGCGGCGAGCGGCGCGTCCGCATCTGGGGCGTCAACCTGTGCTTCGGGGCCAACTTCCCCCGGCA
>CAZMDT010000549.1:0-1887 GCA_964564965.1 uncultured Planctomycetaceae bacterium
GTGCGAAACGTCTCCAGGGCTTGGCTGTTCAGCGGCACGGCATGGTAGTTGAACCATCCCCGTACCACGCTTTGCAGCCAACGCCCTTGTTCCGCCAGCGGCCGGTGCATGTTGCGGACCAGCTCGGCCTTGATGGCCTGGAGCTTGGCTCGCAGACGCTTGGCCACGCTACGTCGTCGGATCACGAAACATCCGTGCCGGGTTTTCCCGCAACAGTGCGTAAAGCCCAGGAAGTCGAACGTTTCCGGTTTCCCTACGCCCCGCCGCTTGCGATTCGGTTCGGCGAACCGGCCGAATTCAATCAGGCGGGTCTTTTCGGGGTGCAGTTGGAGCCCGAATTTCTCCATCCGCCCGTGAAGTTCGCGGACGAAACGCCGGGCTTCGCTGCGATGCTGGAAACCGATGACAAAGTCGTCAGCATAGCGGACGATGATCACGTCCCCTTTCGCATGACGTTTCCGCCATTGGTCCACCCACAGGTCGAGCACGTAGTGCAGGTAGATGTTTGCCAGAAGCGGCGAAATCACCGCCCCTTGCGGGGTTCCTGCCGTCGTGCGCGACCACTGGCCGTCTTCCGAGACTCCGGCGGTCAGCCATTTGCGGATCAGCCGGAGCACCCGTTTGTCGGCTATCCGGTGCTCGAGCATCCGCATCATCCATTCGTGGTCGATGGCGTCGAAAAATCCACGGATGTCGGCGTCGAGCACCCAGTTCACCTTCCTCCGGTTGAGTCCCACGTAAATCGCGTCCAGGGCTCCGTGGCATCCTCGCCCGGGCCGAAACCCGTAGCTGAAACCCCGGAAGTCCTCCTCGTAGATTTGCTCCAGCACGACCCGCACGGCCTGTTGGACGATCTTGTCTTCCAGGGCCGCAATTCCCAAGGGGCGTTGTCGCCCGTCGGGCTTCGGGATGTACTGTCGCCGGGAAGGCTGGGCGCGGTAGGCCCCTCGGTGGATGCGGCCGTGGAGGTCGACCAAACGTGCCTCCAGGTCGCGTCGGTACTCCCTCCATGTCACGCCGTCAACGCCCGGCGCCGCGTTCTTCTTCAAGTCGAAGAAGCTCGCTCGCAAAAGCTCTGGCGTGACGTGGTGGAGCAACGCGGTGAACCGTGTCTCCTTGTCCCGACGTGCTGCCTCTCGTACGCCCCACAGTCCCATGCCTCGCCGTTTACCCGGCACTGCGTCCGGAGCGAGTCGGGTCCGCTCGGCGTTTCCCTCCGTTGGAGTCCTTCCCTCCGCAGACTCCGCCGCGTCGGGCTCCTCGTCCGCCGCGTTGTTCGCCTGCCTCGTCAGTACTACGACGCCATCCGACTCCCGCGGGACGTACACGTCGGGCTTCGGCATCGCCTTCCCCGACCGTCCCCCGTCGCCATCCGGCGGGGGAACCCCGTGGGTCTCCCGGTTCTCGCGCATGGAGTTTCCACGCATGCTCGGGGTCTGCGACTCCGCGGCGTCGAAGGGCAACTCGCGTTGAACGTCGACCTTCATGTGGCCTTCCCTTCCAGTCAACAAGGTCGGCACGCCGAAGGGGTGATTTCGGAGCTGAATACCCGGCCTACGTGTACCCCTGTCAACGCTTCACCCAGGGCGTCACCGCCCCCGGCGCATGACTCGGGGCCAGGGTGGCTCGCTAGACCTTCCCTGTACGACTCTTTCATTCGCAACTCCATGCCGGTTTATCCCGGCGCTTTCTGACCGCCCCCGATCATCCCGTGACCGCCGGCCTGCGCAGCTCCCTGCACGTGTTTGGCGGCTACGCCATGAAGCCCGGCTGCGCCACTTCGCTGGCAGAGGTGGAAACCGCCAATCGGCTGGCAAGAGGCAGCGGCATCATGGGGTTGCGCATTTTCTCTTTCACCCGGGCCATATTCTGAAACCGCCGGTGGCC
>CAZMDT010000550.1:0-1886 GCA_964564965.1 uncultured Planctomycetaceae bacterium
TCATCCTCGCCCGCGGCGGCGGCAGCCTCGAGGACCTCTGGGCGTTCAACGAGGAGGCGGTCGCGCGGGCGATCTTCGCGGCGCGGACGCCCGTCGTGTCGGGCGTGGGACACGAGGTGGACGTGACGATCGCGGACCTGGTGGCCGACGTGCGTGCGGCAACGCCGACGGCGGCGGCGGAGATCGCCGTGCCCGACCGCGCGGAGGTGGCGCGGCAGGTGGGCGCGCTGGGTGACCGGCTCGCACGGGCCGTTCGCGGTGATCTCCGGGAGGCGCAGGCGGCCCTGGCGAGCGTGCTGCGGAGCGCGGTCTTCCGCGACCCGGCGTCGCGCCTGCGGACGGAGGCCCAGCGGGTGGACGAGCTGTCGCAGCGGCTGGCGGGCGGGCTGCGCGACCGGCTGGCCGCGGCGCGCCGTCGGCTGGAACCGGCGACCTCGCGCCTGGCCGCGGTGCATCCGCTGCGCCTGCTCGACCGCGCCCGCGCCCACGCCGACCGCCTCCACGAACGGATGCGCTGGGCGCTCGGCCATCGCAGCAAACGCGCCGGGGAGGCGCTTCAGGCGCTGAACGCCCGCCTGCGCGAGGCCCATCCGCGGCACGGCATGCGCCTGGCCGGGCAGCGGCTCCTCGCGGCGGAACGCCAGCTCGAGGCCATGAGCTACCGAAGCGTCATCGGCCGCGGGTTCACCGTCACCCGCCGCGCGGACGGGCGGATCATCCGGTGCGTCGGCGAGGCCGTCATCGGCGAGATAATGGAGACGGAGCTGCGCGACGGGCGCGTCGCCAGCCGGGTGGAAGGCCGGAAGGGCGCGGACGCCCCCCCCGGCGCGCCGCAGCACAAGGCACCCGCCAAGGCGCATGCGAGGCCCCGCCGGGGCGGCGGGCAGCCGGGGCTGTTCGAGGCCACCTAGAGAGGACGTGAGATGGGCAAGGCGCCGCAAGAGCAGAAGAAGATGACGTTCGAGAAGGCCCTGGCGAAGCTGGAGAGCCTCGTGGAGCGGATCGAGTCGGGCGAGGTTCCCCTGGAGGAGTCGATCGAGAAGTACGCCGAGGGCACGAAGCTCATTCAGCAATGCCGGCGCATCCTCGACGCCGCCGAACAGAAGATCCAGTTGCTGGCAAAGGGCGAGGCAGGCGAGGCGGAGCCAGCCGGCGAGCTGGCGGAGCCGGCCGACGAGTAGGCGGCCGCGCGGTGGGCCGCCACGGGCCCGCCTCTATCTTCACAGGCCGTATGGGGTTGCCGGGGCGCATGCCCCGGCCGCCAAGGGACGCAGTCGCGATGCCGGAACCGCTCCGAGCCTACACGATCAACGAGGCGCGGTACTGCCTGATGGTCACGCCGTGCGCGGACTGCGGCAGCGGGCCTTGGGTGGTGGAGGAGTTCGAGCGCGGCGGCGCCGGCGCGGCGGGGACGGTCCGGGCTGTGTGCAAGCACTGCGGGGCGCGGCGCGAGTTCCGCTTCATCATCGAGCACGAGGTGCCGGAGGAGGGCCCCGAAGCCGAGACGATCAACCCCACCGACGCGGCCAGCCGCATCGTCGATCTCGGGCAATGGCTGAGCTTGTTCTACCTGCTGGTGGAGTCGGCGGCGTCGGACCGGTCGCGCTCATCGACGCGGCGGACGGGATACCAGGCGGCGCTGTGCCTGGCAGAGGCGATCAAGTTCTACACCGATGACGAGCTGCCCCCGGGGGAGGCGTTCTTCTCGCCGGCCACGGCGCAGGTGTACCAAGAGCATCCGGAAAACTTCCCCCGCCAGAAGCTGCGGGACATGCAGGCCAGGCTGCCGACGCTCGGGGCCATGGCACGGCGCATCTCGCTGGACCGGCGGGCGCGCCGCCGCTGGTGGCAGTTCTGGCGGCGCTGACCGCGGACCCCGGGGTGTG
>CAZMDT010000551.1:0-1276 GCA_964564965.1 uncultured Planctomycetaceae bacterium
GCAGCTCGAGGTACCGCCCCGCCCGCCACCAGAGCGGGCGGAACGTCCGCCCCTCCCCGCCGTCGGGGTGGAACGTCTCGCCCACGCCGATGAAATGCTTGCCCTCCACCGCGTCGCGGTTGCCCTTCGGCTCCCCGTGCGAGGGGCCCTCGAACAGCGACTCCGCCCAGTGCAGCCGGACCACCGCCCCTCGCCCGCCCGAGACCGCCACGGCCGGATAGGCGCAGACGTAGTCGCCCAGGTCGATCACCGCCCGGCGCGAGGTGTTCGCCGGGACGGTCACGCCGTCCTCGCCGGCGAGCATGGCGTCCCAGCGGGGCGCCTCGGCCGCCAGGTGAAGCTCCGGCAGACACGCCGCGTCGCGCGTGTCGCCTTCGTCCGGGGCGTCGAGGTGCCGGACCGTGCCCGGCGCGCTCGGCTCATCGAGCATGGGCGGCAGGGCGGCCGGGCGGAGCGGGCGCCCGTCGAGCTCGAAGTTCGAGTAGCGCGCAGCGCTCTGCCCGCGCAGGCCCGCCTCCGTCGCCCGCCAGCCCTCGCCCGCGCCCGTCTCGAAGCCCCAGTCGAACCGCTCGCCGTCGATGACGAAGCACGCCCCAACGCCGTAGGTGATGCCGTCCGGCTGGAAGGCGACCCCCCCGAGCCGCTTGGCCTGCCAGGCGGCCGTGCCGGTGTTCAGGTCGGGCGCGCCCCGGCCCGCCCCGCCCTCGGCCGCCAGCAGAAAACCGTGCCCGTCGCTGAGCTGGGCGATCGGCGAAAGCTTCCCCAGCGACCAGACCCGCGCCACCAGCACGTGCTCGCCGGGGGGCAGGCGGAGGTCGTAGGTTTCGAAGCACCAGTTGAGGACGTCGCCGCGTTCCGGTCCCCGGCCGATGAGCGCGCCGTCGAGGTACAGCTCGTACCGCTCGTCGGCCGTGGCGTGCACGCGGACGGTGCGGGCGGCATCGAGCGCGAACCGCAGGCGATAGGCGGCGAGGAACGGCGGCGGGGGCGCGTCCGGCAGGCGGATCCACCTGGCGGGCCAGCGGCCGCGATCGCCCGGCGGGCGGTCGTCCTCCGGCGAGAGGAACGGGTCGTAGTCGATGCTCGTGCGCACGTGGGCTCCTTTTGCGGTGTTCCCCGCCGGCTAGAGCTTGACCGGCCCGGCGCCGTCGGCGGCCCGGGTGGCGAAGATCGGGCAGCGGCGCGCGAACCGCTCGGCGAAGCCGGCGGCGACGGCTTCGGCGACGGCGTCGCGGGCGCGGGCCTCGGCAAGGACGATCGCGCAGCCGCCGAAGCC
>CAZMDT010000551.1:1286-1886 GCA_964564965.1 uncultured Planctomycetaceae bacterium
AACCCGCCGCCGGTCATCCGCGCCCCGAAGACGCCCTCGCAACCCTCGGCGACGGTGACGATGGCGTCCAGCTCCTCGCAGCTCACCTCGTAGTCGTCGCGCAGCGACTCGTGCGAGCCGTACATCAGCTCGCCGAACATCAGGTAGTCGCCCGCCTGCAGCGCCTCGACCGCGTGCAGCGTTCGGGCGATCTCGCCGACGACGTGGCGGGCGCGCATCAGCTCCTTCTCGTCGAGCCGCCCCTCCGCGGCGGCCGCGGCGACCTGCATCTCCTTCGCGTCGCGCAGCGCCGCCACGCCCAGCTTCGCCGCCGCCGACTCGCACAGCGCCCGCCGCGCGGCGTAGCCGCCGTCGGAAATGGCGTGCTTCACCTGCGTGTCGGCCACAAGAAGCACGATGTCCGGGTCGTCGAAGGGGATCTGCCGCGTGGCGCCGCTTCGGCAGTCGAGCAGCAGCGCGCGGCCGGTGCGGGCCATGACGGCGATGGTCTGGTCCATGATGCCGCAGGGCGCGCCGGCGAACTCGTGCTCGGCGTTCTGACAGAGCAGGGCGATGTCGCGCGGCTTGAGCCGGCGGCGTTTGCGGGCCGGGGCGAGGAGA
>CAZMDT010000552.1:0-1879 GCA_964564965.1 uncultured Planctomycetaceae bacterium
CATCACGATCCGCACCGGCCGGCCCGCTTTGCGCGACAGCAGCGCGGCCACGGCGTCGAAATAGCTGACGTGTTTGCCGCCAAACGCGCCGCCGACCTCGGTGGGGATGACCTTGATCTTGGACATCGGGTATTGGAGCAGCTCGGCCACAATGTCGCGCACGGCGAACGCGCCCTGCGTGCAGGTATAGATGACGATGACCCCGTCGGGGCCCCACAGCGCGGTCGAGGCGTGCGGCTCGAGGTAGCCCTGGTGCACGGCGAGGGTGCGGAATCGGCGCTCGACCACGGCGTCGGCCGCGGCAAAGCCCTGCGCCGGATCGCCCTTGAGCGCCTGGTAATGGGCGGCGACGTTGCTGGGCGCCGACCCCGCCGCCTCCGTCCCGTCCGGCGGGCGGGTGCGGATGTGCTCGTGCAGCAGCGGCGCGCCGGGCCGGGCCGCTTCCAGCACGTCGACCACGGCCGGCAGAGGCTCGTACTCGACCTCGATCAGGCGCAGCGCCTGCTCGGCGATGTGCGGCTCGGCGGCGGCGACGGCGGCCACCGCGTGCCCCACGTAAAGCACCTTGTCGGAGGCCAGGGTGTTGTCGCACAGGTATTTCCGGGCGGCGTCTTGCGCGGCGGGCAGGTCCTGCGCCGTGACCACGGCATAGACGCCGGGCAGCGCCTCGGCGCGGCTGGTGTCGACCTTGAGCAGGCGCGCGTGGGCGTGCGGGCTGCGCAGGATCTTGCCGTGCAGCATGCCGGGCAGCGAAATGTCCGTGCCGAACAGCGCCTGGCCGGTCACCTTGGCCGGGGCGTCGACGCGCGGCGGGCGGGTGCCGATGACGGTATAGGTGTCGTTCATGGGGTCGCCTCCTCTTGCATCTGCGCGGCCGCCGCTTGGACGGCGCGCACGATCTTGTCATAGCCGGTGCACCGGCAGAGGTTTCCGGCCAGCCAGGCGCGGATCTCGGCCTCGTCGGGGTTGGGCGTGCGGTCGAGCAGGGCCTTGGCGGCGATGAGCATGCCCGGCGTGCAGTAGCCGCACTGCACGGCGTCCTCGCGGATAAAGGCCTGCTGCAGCGGGTGCAGGCCGTGCCAGCCGGCCAGCCCCTCGACGGTGGTCACGCTGCGCCCCTCGATCTCGACGCCCAGCACCAGGCACGAGTTGACCAGCTTGCCGTCGAGCAGCACGCTGCATGCGCCGCAGTTGCCGTCGTTGCACCCTTCTTTGGCCCCGGTCAGGCCGAGGATGTCGCGCAGGCATTCGAGCAGGCTTTGGTGGGGGGTGCAGAGAAATTCGCGCTGCTCGCCGTTGATGGTCGCACACACTCTGGTCTTGTTCATGGCTGACTCCTTATGCCCTCGCGCCTGGGGGTTAAAACGGGCTTTGACGTGCACGTTCCAGCGCGCTGCGCAGCGCCCGCCGCACCAGGACGCCGATCAGGTGACGGCGCTGGGCGGCGCTGCCGCGCACGTCGTCGATGGGACGGGCGGCCTCCTGGGCCAGCCGGGCGGCGGCGGCGAACGCGTCTTCGGCCGCCGCCTGGCCGACCAGCGCCTGCGCCGCCTGCGGCACGGGCAGCGGAACCGGCGCGACGGCGCTGAGGGCCAGCCGGGCGGCGGCGATCGTCCCCTCTGCGTCGAGGGCCAGCCAGGCGCCGGCCCCGGCGACGGCGATGTCCATCTCGCGGCGCGGTATGAAGCGTTGGTAGGCCGCCCCGCTGCGCGGCGCGGGCGGCGGCACATGGATCGACACCAGCAGTTCCCCGGCGGCGAGCACGGTCTGCCCCGGCGCGGTGCAAAAGGCGTCGACGGGAACCTCTCGCCGCCCCTGCGGCCCGGCGACGGTGCAGCTTGCGCCGAGGACGATCAGCGCGGGGATCGAATCGGCGCTG
>CAZMDT010000553.1:0-1879 GCA_964564965.1 uncultured Planctomycetaceae bacterium
ACGGTGCTGGGCCCCTACTTCGCGTGGATCTTGACTTCGGGTGGCGTGGGGCCAGTCCTGCTGGGAACCGAACGCACCTTTGCCGATATGGTGGCGTGGGCGAACTGGCGTTTCGTTTTGGCGGGGTTGGTTGCGGCGGCGGGCCCGTTCGTTTGCTTGGGCGCGCTCGGTGGCACGGTGACAGGATTCCTCGGCCGTAAGTCTCGCGTGTTTCAGCTCTCTGTGTACTGGCTGTGCTCCTCTGCGGTGTTGTCTGCACTGGTTGAGCACAAGGAACTTCGGTACCTGTTCTGGGGCATCGCGCCTTTGGGGGTGCTCTGCGGCATAGCGTTCGACCGGCTGAATCGCCATACCGCACACCGGAGAGCGGTCTTCGTCGCCGCGGGACTGCTCGCTGCTATTCTCGCATTCAGCGGCTTCGCCGAGCCCGTTCCCTCTGGGCCGGATTACTCCCCCGTCGTGGAGGCGCACGCGGACGAGATGGCACGGAAGGTCGTCCTTGTCTCGGCACGTCGGGACGGCGACATCATCTTCGGCGTTCGGCAACGCCTCGGCTCCCGCGGCGCGCTCGTGCTGCGAAGCAGCAAGCTCCTGTACGCTTGCGCTGCCTTCCCCTGGCTGCACTACACACCTCACGTGAAGTCAGAAGACGAGGTGGAATCCCTAGTCGAGAGGTATGCGCCCGAGATCGTCCTTGTCGAAAACGGTGGGATGCTTGACACCCTCGAGCCCGAGCGCCTTCTCCGCAAGCACTTGCGGAGCAGCAGCTGTTACCGGTTCTGCGGGGTGTTTCCCGTGCCTACATCCGGGCCGCTTCCACCTGAAGAGCATCCGCCGCTTGAGGTATACGTGCGTTGCGTGCCGGCCGTGAGGGGAGCCCGGGACCTGAACATCGAGGTGCCCATCGCTGGCATGGAGGTACGTGTCAGCTTGACCAGACTGGGTTACTGAGCAGTGGCGTCGTGCCCGGGCGCCCCAGCGGACTACAGCCGGACCTCACGCACGCGGTCGAGGTACCAGCGGTAGTCCGCCAACGCCACGCCCGGCGTGATCAGGTGGTCCGGCATCATGATGTACCCCCCCTCGGCCATCAGCGGCCGAAGACGCTCGATCTCCGCCAGCACGTCCTGCCGGCTGCGCTCGAGGGCGAGCTTGTCGAAGTTGCCGACGATGCGCAGCTCGCGGCCGTAGCGCTTGCGGAGGGCCGCCGCGTCGCCCTTCCACACGCCGACCTCGACGGGGAACTGCACGTTCACGCCGGCCTCCAGCCAGTGCCCGGCCAGCGCGGTGATGTCCCCGTCCGTGTCGATGCCGTACAGGTCCACATCGTACGACTCCAGCTTGGCCCGTATCTTTCGGTACGCCGGGGCCACGCACTCCTCGAAGATCACCGGGCTGACGAGCGGCCCCGCGCGGCCGCAGATGTCCTCCCAGCCGAAGCCCATGTCCGGCTTCGTCTTCATCCGCGGGATGACCTCGTCGAGGCCCCAGCAGACCAGGTCGGCGATGGTCATCACCATGTCGGCGTAGCAGTCGCGGTCGTCGTACATCAGGTACGACATGTTCACCACGCCCATCCAGTTGCGAATCCAGCCCATCAGCGACCCCGTCGAAACGGCCACCGGCATGCCGAGCGATTCGCGGTGGGCGATCTGCTCGTCGAGACGGCGCGGGAGGCGGGGCGGGTCCGGCTGGAGCCGTCGCTTGAACTCCGGCCAGTCGGCGGCCGTCTTCAGCGTGAAGTCCGTGTGCTGCGGAATACAGCTCCGGTGCTTCCAGTCCTTCTTCACCACGCCGCCGGCGTCGCGGAAGGTGCGATACTCGTCGGTCTCCTCGAGCGTCTCCTCCTCGAAGGGCGGATGGAGCTCGAGGTGCACGT
>CAZMDT010000554.1:0-1870 GCA_964564965.1 uncultured Planctomycetaceae bacterium
GGCGCGGGGCATCGGCTTCAGGCGGCGTGGGCAGAGGGCCCGAAGCGTCCGCGGCGCCTCCCGCCGCAGCGCGCGCCGCGGGCGGCGTCTGGGCGCGCGGCGAACCGCTGTTATAATGAGATTGGCATGCGACTCGACGTGTCACAACAGCTTCGGCTTGAGCAGCAGATGCGGCTGGCGCCGCGGATCATCCAGGCGATGGAGATCCTCCAGCTTCCGATGCTCGCGCTTCAGGAGCGGATCGACGCGGAGCTGCAATCGAACCCGGTGCTGGAGCTTCAGGACCCGGGGGTCGACCCGGAGGCCCCGCCGGAGAAGGAGGAGCCCGCCGAGGATCGCGGCGAGCGCGACCTCGTGGTGGACGACGACAACGGCAACAGCAAGGACTTCGAGCGCCTCGCCGCCTTCACCGATGAATATGGCGCGGAGTCGATCACCGACGACGCCCCCGCGCCTCGCCGCGCCAGCTACCAGGGAGAGCGCGACCGCAAGCTCGACGCCATGGCCAACACCCCCGCCCATGGCGAGTCGCTCGACGAGCACCTGCTCCGCCAGTGGGCCTTCGTGGACGGCTTGCCCGCCGTCCGGGCCGCCGGGCGGCTGATCATCACGCACCTCGACGAGGACGGCTACCTGCGCCTCTCGTTCGAGGACCTGCTGTCGCGCAGCAACGACAGCCTCGGCCTCGATGACCTCCGCCGGGCCCTGCCGCTGGTGCAGCAACTCGAGCCCGCGGGGGTGGCCGCCAGGAGCCTGGAGGAATGCCTGACGCTCCAGCTCCGCCTCGAGGCCGACGCCGGCCGGGACGTGAGGCTCGAAACCGAGCTCGTGTCGCGCTTCCTCCGCGACATCGAGATGAACCGCCTCCCGCAGATCGCCCGCCGGCTCGACCGCTCGCTGGAGCAGATCAAGGACGCCATCGACAACATTTCGCACCTGAACCCGCGCCCGGGGCTGCTCATCGGGCAGCGGGCGGCGCCGATCATCGTGCCCGACATCATCGTGGAGGTGGATGACGTCGGCGAGCCGGTGGTGCGGATGGCCGACGGCAACACGCCTCGGCTGCACATCTCGCGGGGCTACCGCCGCCTCGTGCGCGACCGCGGTGCCGACCGCGAGGCCCGCCAGTTCGTCCGCAAGAACATCCGCTCCGCCCAGTGGCTCATCAGCGCCATCCAGCAGCGGCGACACACCGTCCGGCGCGTCGCCGAGGAGGTCTTCAAGGTCCAGCGCGACTTCCTCGAGACCGGCCCCGAGGCCCTCAAGCCGCTGCCCATGGTTGACGTGGCCGGCAAGGTCGGCGTTCACGTCGCCACCGTCAGCCGGGCCGTCGCCGGGAAGTACGTCCAGACCCCGCGCGGCATCTTCCCCCTCCGGATGTTTTTCTCCGGCGGAACGCGGACGGACGAGGGCGAGGAGATGGCCTGGGACGCCGTGAAGGTGAAGCTCAAGGAGATCGTGGACGCGGAGGACAAGACGGCGCCGCTGAACGACGACCGGCTTGCGGCGGCGCTGCGCGAGCAGGGCCTGAAGATCGCCCGCCGCACCGTCGCCAAGTACCGCAAGCTGCTGGACATCCCTCCCGCCCGAAAACGCCGCCAGTACTGACGGCGGGGCCGCGCCGGCGAAATCGGTTGTGTGACGTGCGCCCGGGACCGATAATGTACTCGTAATCAGCCCGTGCGACACCCGTGAGGGTCGACAACAGGAACAGTAGCTTTGCCGGGAGCAGAGCCTTGCCAAAGAGAAGCCGCCTGGGTTTCACGCTGATCGAGCTGCTCGTCGTCATCGCCATCATCGCGCTGCTGCTGACCATCCTCGCGCCGTCGCTTCAGAGGGCCCGGGACATCGCCCAGCGCACCGTCTGCGC
>CAZMDT010000555.1:0-1858 GCA_964564965.1 uncultured Planctomycetaceae bacterium
GTAGGCATCGGCGCCGAGCCGGACCACCGCGAGCAGGACGAACTGCTCGAACTCGCCGAGGCGCAGGTCCGCCGGGTCGTCGCCGTCCATATGCTTCACGGTGTGGACCATATCGAGATTTGACGGAAACGCCGGCGCGATGGTTGCGATCCCATTTCGTGGGCAGGCCTGACCTCGGGCGGTGGCGCCCCTCGCCAAGGCCGC
The DNA here is from genome assembly GCA_964564965.1 of uncultured Planctomycetaceae bacterium. Classification (GTDB taxonomy): domain Bacteria; phylum Planctomycetota; class Phycisphaerae; order SM23-33; family SM23-33; genus CAZMDT01. Next base: position 205 of record CAZMDT010000555.1, read on the forward strand.
GCGCGGCGCGGCCCGCGAGGGAGCGGCGCGGGGTAGGAGGTCCCCGCAAACGACCGAGCCGGGGTGGGGGCTGAGCCCCACGTGAGATTCGACCAGATGGTCGAGCCCTTCGACCTGGGCGTCGAGCGGCGAGCGGTCCCCCGGCGGCGACGCCCCCCAGCCACATGACTGGAAACCGTTGCAGGGCAGCGGTTTCCATGTCTCCGTTGGGTCGGCTTGCGTGTCGGCCCGCGCCTTGCCTTTCCAGGAGGGTAGCGGGGAGGTTCCCCGCCCCCGGTCCGGCAAAAACTGCAGCGACCACTCCTCCCGCCGGACCGGGGATATTCACTTCGTGGTTTTCTGGAGCTGGCAATGGCGATCGACCCGAAGCGGTTCAACTGGCGCGCGTTCTTCAGCCTCTACGTGATGATCTCGTTCGTGGTGATGGCCGTCACCGGGCTGGTGCTCTTCGCGACGCCTCCCGGCCGGGTGGCCAACTGGTCCGAGTGGCGCTTCGCGGGCCTGACCAAGGAGGAGTGGCAGGCGGTCCACACCACGTTCACGCTCTTCTTCCTCGTCGCGGCGTCGTTCCACCTCTACTTCAACTGGAACATCCTGTTGTCCTACTTCCGGAATCGGATGCGCCAGGGCGTGCCGCGCAAGCGCGAGCTGGCCTGGTCGGCGGTCGCGGCGACGGCGCTCCTCGCGCTGACGCTCGCCGATGTCCCGCCGGTCAGCTACATCAGGGAAACCAGCGAGACGCTGTCGGCGTCGTGGAGCAGCTCGACGACCGAACCGCCGGTGCCGCACGCCGAGCTGCTGACGCTGGCGAAGCTCGCCGACACGATCAAAGTGCCGGTCGAGAAGATCACCGTGAAGCTCGACGCGGCGGGCATCGATCGCGGCGGTGCCGACGCGACGCTCGGCGAGATTGCCGAGAAGGCCGGCCTCAAGCCGAGCGAGCTGTACGCGCGCCTGATGGAAGGCGAGGCCAAGCCGGCCATCCCGCTCGTCGAGGGCGGCGGCTACGGGCAGAAGAGCGTGCGGCAGATCGGCGATCAGCTGCAGGTGCCGGTCGAGCGGCTGCTCGACAACCTGCGCCGCGAAGGCATCGAGGCCGACGCCGACAGCAACGTGCGCGACATCGCCACGACCCACGGCAAGCTGCCCATCGAGATCGTGAAGCTGATGCAGGGCGCCACGACGCCCTGACCGCGACGCTCCTCGCCTCACTCCGCCCTCTCACCCGGCATCCGGCCGCCATGGTGCTCGCCAGACGGGCCGGAACCCGGGCAAAATGCCCTCGTCGAATGATCTGACCGGGCCGCCGGGCCAACCGGCGGCAGGTGTGCGGAATCGCACCCGCGAGGAGGGCTCATGAAACGCATGACTTGGGCACTGGCGCTGGGGGTTCTCGTAGTCGCCGCCGGCTGGGGCGCCACGGTGGCGGGCCAGGCGCCGGCCGGAGAGGAGCAGGACCTGACGGCGGCGCTCCTCGTCGAGGTGCGCGGCCTGCGTCAGGCCATGGAGCGGATGGCGTCGGCCGGGCCGCGCATCCAGCTCGCGCTCGGGCGGCTGCAGCTGCAGGAGCAGCGCGTGAACACCATGCTGCGGCGCCACGACGACATCAAGGCGCAGATCGCCTCCACCGAGACGCAGCTCGGGCAGGTGCGCG
>CAZMDT010000556.1:0-1849 GCA_964564965.1 uncultured Planctomycetaceae bacterium
GGTTCTTCATCGTCAGCTCCCGGGCAGCCCAGCGGACCTTGAAGTACAGGGCCTGGGCGCCCTTGACGTCCAAGGCCCCGGCGCCTTCGACCTCGGCCCGCAAACGCTCCAGGGTGGCGACATCGGCGCTCAGGTCGGGAACACCGGCCATCCCTCGCAGGTCGGCGCGGAGCCGCTCGGCCCGTTCCAGCGCCTTCGTGATCTCCTGCTTCACGCTGTCGCAGCCGCCGGCGGGCTGCGTCTCCGCGGGCGGCAAGGCCCGCACAAGCTGCCGCAGCCAGTCGGCCTCGATCTGCTGTTTCCATTCCGCCTCGGTCCACGCGGGCTCCGCCTCGGCCGCGGGGCAACACAAGGGCACCAGCGCCAGGCCAGCCACTGCGACCATCACCATGACCGCACACCGCCACTGTGACAGCAAGGCCTTGGTCGCAGCCGTCAACAAATTGGCGTTCATTTGTCACTCTCCCATCGTGTGGCGGGGGCTTCTCCGTATGGCGCGGGCAGGCGCCCGCGGGGACCCGACCGGGATAGTCTCGCTACATGGTCTTGCGTTTCGATTTTCGCCGGCGGCACGATCGCACGGACATCGCGCCGGGGCAGTGTCCGGACCTTGTTCACGGCGGCCTGCACCAGGGCCTCGACCGCTGCGTAATCCGGGTCGCTGCGGTCTTCATAGACGGCGGGCTTGCACTTGGCTGTGCCGCCGGCGGACTTCGCCAGCGGGGCCGTGAGGAACAGGCTCCGCTCCGGCCGGCGCACGTCGATCCAGTCCAGACGCGACACGTCCACGTTCTGATGACAGCCCGCGCATCGCTTGGCGTGGACCGCCGCGATGCCGGCAGCCAGGTCGCTGTCAGCGGCCAGGTCGTAGGGCGTCGGGTTGGCTCGCTTGTTGATGAAGCCGTCGTGGTACGGGGCATTGGCCTCGATCCAAATGATCAGCCGCAGCCGCTCCTCGCTCGTCAGGTCGCGCCAGCCGGGCATCTTCTCCGGCCTCTCCTGCTTGCGCAGTACCTCCACGAGCTTGCTCTTACGCGATCCGAACGCCAGCGGCATGGTGACACCGGCGCCGTCGTGGACATTCGACCGCGAGACGAGGTCCTTCTCCAAAATCGTGTCAAAGGCCCGGTTGTGCTTGGCCGTCAGGCCGCTGGAGAAATCCAGCTCGGCCGCCGGCTTCAGCCCGCTGTGGCAACTGGCGCAGTGCTTGTCGAAGATGGGCTGGACCATGCTCGGGTAGTCGACGAATCCGCTGCCCCAGGACTCGGGCCTCAGGCGGTCCGGCTCGCGCTTGAGGGCCAGGCGGTCGCCCACGTTGGTGGCCGGGGTCGAGTACTTGTGCTCGTGGCAGCCGACGCAGGAGCGGGTCACCCCCGGGGCGGCCTGGACGAAGGTCCGCATGCTGCGGATCATCCTGCCCTCGGCGTCGAGGGCCTGGAGGTAGATGGCCCGGCCCGAGGGCACCTCGAAGCTGGCCGAGCCGTCGGCTTCCACGGGCGCCAGGCCCAGGAAGTCCTTCGCGCTCCAGCCGAGGGCCGCGCTCATCAGGAAGGTCTGGTTGAAGTCCCCGCCGGGCGTGGGGCTGGTGCGGGAGGTCTCCTCGATGACGCGGAGCCACTTCACCTCGCCGCGCTTCACGCCGTCGAGGCCCTGGGTGACGTCCACGACGAAGAACCGCCCGGTGGCCTTGTCCCGCTCGGCGCTGGGCTCGATGACGGGCGGCACGGGCCGCGGCTTGACGAGCATGGGCGAATGGCAGTCGATGCCCGGATCGGCCGCCACGATGGCGCGGCGGCCCTGGCGGTCGATGATCAGGATGGCGTTGAACTGCCCGCCCGGCGGCTTGCCG
>CAZMDT010000557.1:0-1842 GCA_964564965.1 uncultured Planctomycetaceae bacterium
CGTCGAACGTGCCGTCCGCCTGCACGGGGCAGTAGATCTCCAGCCCGCACTTCAGGGCCGTGCCGTAGTCCTCCATGCCGTGCCCCGGCGCGGTGTGGACCAGGCCGGTGCCCTCTTCGAGGGTGACGTAGTCGGCCGGCACGACGGGGCAGTGGGTGCCCGGGCGCAGGGGCTGCTCGTAGGCGACGCCGGCCTCCAGCAGGTGCTGCCCGGTGAAAGTGCCGAGGACCTGGTGCTCGAGGAGCCATTCGCGGCGTCGCTGGGCGAGGGTGCCCATGACGGCCTCGACGCGCTCAGCGGCCATCACGTACGTCGCCGGCCCGTCGGCGGTGTCGAGGTGGACGGCGGCGTACTGGAAGCCCGGGTGGACGGCCACGGCGAGGTTCGCCGGCAGCGTCCAGGGCGTGGTGGTCCAGATGAGCAGGCAGAGGCGGTCGCCCTCGGCGTGCGGAATGTTGTGGGCGTCCGAGGCCACCAGCGGGAACGCCACGAAGATGCTCGTGTCCTCGCGGTCGTGGTACTCCAGCTCCGCGTCGGCCAGCGCCGTGCGGTTCTCGATGGACCAGTGAACCGGCTTGAGCTGCTTGTAGACGACGCGCTCCTCGACGAGCCGCGCGAACACCTCGAGCACGGCCGCCTCGTACGCCGGGTCCATCGTGATGTAGGGCCGGTCGAACTCGCCGGTCACCCCCAATCGCTGGAACTGCTCGGACTGAAGGGCGGCGAACCTGTCGGCGTAGTCCTTGCAGCGCCGGCGGACCTCCATGGGGTCCATCGAGGCGGCGTCGGCCTTCAGCTCGTCCATCACCTTCGCCTCGATCGGCAGGCCGTGGCAGTCCCATCCGGGCACGTACGGCGCGTCGAATCCGGCCATGGTCTTGATGCGGACGACCATGTCCTTGAGCACCTTGTTGAGGGCGGTGCCCATGTGGATGTTGCCGTTGGCGTAGGGCGGCCCGTCGTGGAGGATGAAGCGGGGCGCGCCTTCGCGGGCGGCGCGGATCTGCCCGTAGAGGTCGTCGTCGCGCCACTGCTGCTGAATGCGGGGCTCCTTCTCGAGCAGCCTCGCCCGCATGTCGAAGGACGTGGTCGGAAGGTTCAGCGTATCCTTGTAGCTTGTCTTGCCGTCACCCATGGGAGCGGTTCTCCGGTCTCGTTGCCGGAAGCAACGAAAAGACCCCGAAGCTCATGGTAGCCGCAGGGGCCTCAAACGCACGCCAAATCCACACTCGTCCCAAGGCACGCAGCGAAAGGGGAGCCCGTGGATGATGCCGGCGCGGATTATACCGGCGCGGCGGGGGGTGTCAATGAACGGAGACCGGCGCCGCCGGCGGCTTCGCGGGCCTCGCCGCTGGAAGTCTCGCGCGCGCTGCCGTTTCCCCCGCGCGTGGCGTCGCGCCCGCAAAGACGCTAACCTGTCGCCCCATGTCAACGCCCGCGCCGTCAACGATCCTGTACCTCGCCCGAGGCGGCCCCGTGGGCGGCGCCAACCGCCAGCTCGCCTACCTCCTCGGCCATCTCGACCGCTCCCGCTACCGCCCCGTGGTCGTGGTGCACTGGGCGGGGCCGACGGTGGACCTGCTCCGCTCACACGACGCCGAGGTGCTCGTGCTGCCGATGCGGGCGTGGCGGAGCTTCCCGGCGATGATCCGTGCCCGGCTGGACGCCCGGCGGCTGCTTCGCCGTGCCCGCTGCTGGGGGCCGGCCATCGTCCACGTCAGCGACCCGTGGCGCAGCGGGCATGGGGCCTTCGTCGCCCGCCGACTCGGTGCGAAGCTGCTGCTGCACGTTCGCGGGCCGCTGGCGCCGCGAGACATCGTGAAGCACGGATGCTTCGAGGCC
>CAZMDT010000558.1:0-1837 GCA_964564965.1 uncultured Planctomycetaceae bacterium
GGCGGCTGGTGCTCCAGCTGTGGCGGGCCGACCGGAACGCCGAGCGGCTCGACGAGGCGTCGGAGGTCACCGTCAGCATCGACGGCATCCGGCGGACGTTCCCGCCGGGCGGCAAGGTGGTGCTCGATCCGGGCGAGTCGATCACGCTCCCGCCCTACCTCTACCACAACTTCCACGCCGAGCCCGGCCGGGGCATGGTGCTGGCGGGGGAGGTCTCGCGCGTGAACGACGACACCCGCGACAACCGGTTCCTGGACCCCCTGCCGCGGTTCCCCGAGATCGAGGCCGACGAGCCCCCGCTGCACCTGCTCTGCACCGAGTACCCCCCGGCGAAGTAGGCGCCTGCGGCAGGCGATAGAGCATTTTACGTAAAACATGTCGCATATCCGGAATGAGAGAACCATCCGATAAGGTCGCTGACGGAGACCTTCTGGAGGGCAATTCGGATGGCATCAACGAGACCTTCAAAGGTGCGGGCGGCGATGGAACGAAGCGTCTGCTTGATCTTCGACCACATGTTCTCAATCGGGTTGAGATCAGGACTGTAAGGCGGAAGGTACCAGACCTCCGCACCCACAGACTCGATTAGTTGGACCACCCGAGGAAGCTTGTGGCTCGACAGGTTGTCCAACACAACGATCTCTCCGCCTTGGAGTGTCGGCAGGAGAACCTTCTCGACATAGACGAGGAACGAGTCTCCATCGATCGCCCCATCCAAGGCAAAGGGCGCCTGGACGCCATCGAGGCCGATCGCGGCGAGCATGGTTGTCGTTTTCCAATGGCCCGCGGGAGCCGATGACAGCAGCCGCTGGCCCTTGGGGCAACGGCCATGCGTGCGAACCATGTTCGTCTTGGCCCCGCTTTCGTCGATGAATCGGAAGCGTCGGGGGTCGAGGCCCTCGACGTGAATCCGCCACTGCTCGCGGGCCTCCTTTATGTCGGGGCGGTCTTGCTCTGCGGCTCGGAGTGTCTTTTTTTGAGCGGAAGATCCCACTTGTCCAGCGTGCGGTGGACCGTCACGTAGCTGACGATGTGGCCCAACCGCTCAGCCAGCTCGTGCAACGTAGCGTCCGGCTCATCGGCCAGTAGCCGGCGAAGACGCTTCTCCACCTTGCCGACAATGGTGCGTGGCCGGCCTGGACTACGCCCCGGAGCGTCACGTCCTTCGGTTCGCCACGCCCTCAGCCAGCGTTGAAAGGTCCGGAGCGTCACGCCAAAAGTGGCCGCGATCTCCAACTGGGTCTTTCCGCCCTTGGCATATGCCGCCAGGGCCCGCCGTCGTGTGTCTGCCGATGCGATTTCCATACAACGCACATCGGCCAAACACATGCGGCTACGACAGTCTTTCTGTAAAATGCTCTAATGCTTGGCGCGCGCAGGCATTCGCCGACAACCTCAGTGATGCGTAGCGCGGCGTGGACTCCGCGGCCGGGGTCGATGCCCGGACCAGCGCAAAAGGACAGCCCTGCCGGTCGGCAAGGCCGTCGGCCTGGGGTATGACCCCAGGGGGGGTTACCTGTCCTGCTGCTACATACATATTATACGCCCCCGGGTCAAGAAACTTCAGCAGATTCTGCGATTCCGCTGGCCCTTTCCGCTGGCCTAGGCACCGGGCTCGCACGTACGATGTCGCCGTGGGGCGGGTATACACCTACATAGACGGCTTCAACCTCTACTACGCCATTCGCAGGTGGGCGCACCTGAAGTGGCTGGACGTGCGGGCGTTCGCGCAGAAGTTCGTCCCGCCCGGTGACATCCTGGCGCATGTCTACTACTTCACGGCCATGGTTTGGGCCCATCCCCGTGATCCGGATAAGCCGAAGCGGCAAGCGGAGTA
>CAZMDT010000559.1:0-1823 GCA_964564965.1 uncultured Planctomycetaceae bacterium
TCTGACCGGCGACGATGTGCCCGGTCCGCAATCCGAAACGCCGAATCTGCGACGGACTTACGTAGATGTCATCCGGACAGGGTAGATAATTGTACTCGGGATTGCGCAAGAAGCCGAACCCGTCCGGCAGAATCTCCAGCACCCCCTCGCCGTGCATCATGCCGTCGTTCTCGATCCGCCGCTTGAGGACCGCGAAGACCAGCTCGCGCTTGCGCAGGCGCGAGTAATCCTCCATGCCCTCCGCCTTCGCCACCTCGTGCAGCTCGGCCACCGTCATCTGCTGAAGCGAGGTGATGTGAAGCTCGCCGCGCTTCACACGCTCGTACTTGGCGTGCATCTCCTCGTCGAAGCCGGTCTCCTCCTCCTCGGCCGGCTTCGCCTCGGCGGGGGCCGCCTCGGGGCGGTCCGGCTCGTCCGGGGGCGGCTTGGGGGCCTCCTCCGTCGCCGCCGCGGGGGCCTCGTCGGGGGCGTCGTCCGTCTCTTCCTCCTCGAGAATCTACCGCGCCTCGAGGAAGTCGTCGTCATCATTCGTGGCCTGCGGCGGGTGCTCCGGGCCGTTCTGCTGTTTCCGGCCGCTGCGTCTCGGCCGCCTTGCGGTTCGCTTCTCGGTCTTGGCCATGGTTGTTACAGGCCTCCTAACCCAGTGGGATGGACGGTCCGCGCGCCTGCGTGAGACTCGGTATCGACGAGGGCCTCAGCGCCGCCCCGCGCGGGCAATGGTTTGCCGTTGCAGCACACGCGCCGGTCCCCGAATGCGGTGGAAGATCAACGCGGCGGGCTGCCGTTCCAGCGTTTCTGCGGCGCCCTGGCGCCGGCAGGCAGACGTTGCTGCGCCCACCTACACGGCGAGTACGGCAACCGCTAGGTGCGATCCACGGCGTGAAGTACCTCGTGGAAAAGCGGGCGGACCTGCTCGCGCAGGCGGGAAACGCTGGAACTGTTATCAATAGTATAATCGCACTTCGCGGCCTTCGTGTCCAGTGGAATCTGCGACTTTTCTCTCGCCGCCCATTCTCCGGCGTCCCAGCCGGGCCGGCCGGCGGTACGCCGCCGCCGCGCCTCCTCAGGAGCCGACACAAACACTGTATGCGTGCAGAGGTCGTTCCAGCCGGCTTCGAACAGGACCGCCGCGTCCAGAACCACGGCCGGAATGGCCGGATCGCCCGCCGCATCCGCGATGGCCGCCTTGAACCGCTGCCGCATCCGGGGGTGCAAGATCGCCCCCAGCGCCGCCAGCTCGTTTGCGTCAGCGAAAACGATCCGCCCCAGCATCGTCCGGCTGACCTGCCCGGCGTCAAAGATCGCCTCGCCCCAGCGGGTCCGCAGCTCGGCCTGCACGTCCGGCTCGGCCAGCAGTGCATGGCCGACGGCGTCGGCGTCGATCACGGCGCAGCCCAGGGCCGCGAACTCGGCGGCCGTGGCGCTCTTGCCCGAGCCCACGCCGCCCACGATGCCGATTACCGGGATGTTTCGCCGCCTGCCGCTCACGCGTCGGCATTGTCGGGCCCGCGGCCCGCAAGTCAACGGCGGACGTTTCCCGTTGTTCCGGGCTGGTTCGTCCGATGCCATGTGTGTAGCGTCTACACATTCGGAGAGCCCGATGCCCACGAACCTTGCCATCGATGACGAGTTGCTGAGCCGGGCCGTGAAGGTCGGCCGCATGCGGACCAAGAAGGAGACCGAGACCGACGCGGAAATCAGCATAACGAGTCCCGAGCAGCTTCAGGCGTTCGTGCAACAGGAGGAGAACATGCTCAAGGGCATGGTCGACGAGGTCGCGAAAAGCGGCGCCAACGTCTTGTTCTGCCAGAAGGGCGTCGACG
>CAZMDT010000560.1:0-1822 GCA_964564965.1 uncultured Planctomycetaceae bacterium
CGCAGGCCCGAGCCAAACGAGCTCGCCAAGACCCTCAGGCTCTCCATGAGGGAGTTCGGCAAGCTCCAGCGCGACGCCCGGGCCGTCGGCGTCGTGTCCCTCAGCCGAAAGTGTTTCGAGACCGACTCCAACAAGGACGTCCGCGAAATTGACGTCCTTGAGGACAAGCGGAGCGAGAATCCCTTCCGCAAGGCTCAGCGGAAGGACCTGAAGGATCTCGTCACCCGCGGCCTCAGCCGGGCCGAGCGGCTCATCATCATCCTCTACGACTTCGAGGAGATGACCATGAAGGAGATCGGCGAGACCCTCGACCTCTCCGAGAGCCGCGTCAGCCAGATGCACTCGGCCATTCTGGAGCGCCTGAAGCACCAGCTCGACAAGCGCCGCAAGGAGCTTGCCGTCGGCTGAGGCTTTCCCGAGCCGCCCCCGCACCGCTCGCCCCCACTTGGCCGCCCGCCGCCCGCGCCGCACGGCCGCAGCCCGAGCAGGCCCGCCGGTGCGTCTTGACGCCATCCTGCGCTCGTGGTGTTGGCAGCAGTCAGTGGACCGCCGAGGACCTCGCGCAGTGGGTTTAGGGGCGTCCCTCGCACACAGGCGAAGGCGAGCAGGATTCCGGCGTCTACCAACTGAGCGTGAGTTGCTTGCCCCTGGGGACCGCCCGCACGATTGTCGACTACGATCCGATGGCGTGCAAGGGGAGCCATCCGGCGTCAGTAAGATCGCAGCCATGCGCGGGGAAGGGAAGGGCAGCGCCCACAGGACAGTTGGGACAGAGCGCCTTGGCAGCGGCGGGGCGATCACATCTCGTAGCCGAACAGGCGGAAGTCGGCCGCGTACAGTTCGCGGACCAGCGGGCCGGACACGTCGTCGATCTGCGTCGACCAGTGCGGGTGCGGGCTGGGGTTGGCATGGGGCAGCGCCGCGGGCGCGGCGAGCACCTGCGCCACGGCGGCCCAGTCCTCCTGAAGCCGCTCGAACCGCCCCACGAAGTCCACCAGGCACTCGCCGCGGTAGTGCGTCCACTCGTGCTGCGGGCGGAAGTGCCCCACCCGGCGGTAGCGGAACCGCCGGAAGCGGCGGCAGAAGTCCGCGAGGTCCGCGAACTGCTGCACGGCGCGGGCGATGCGGCAGTCGCTCCGCCAGTACTCGTGCCCCGCCCGCATCGTGTGCCAGTAATAGAACGTGCTCACGAACCGGTCGTAGGGGTTGCGCACGAAGGCGAACACGAATCGATCGGCGAAGTCGCGTTTCCGCCGCTGGTGCCAGCGGGCCGTCCGGTGATGCTTCACCTCGATGCCGGGCACCCGCCGGATCGACGAACCGCCGGTCTTCGGGATGTGAATGAATATGTGAGGCCGCAGCATCTTGTCGGTCCGCGGGGCGCCGCTCCGCTTCGCAGGGGTGGCGAATCGACTGAGAAATGCGCCGCCGGGGGCGGTTCGTCAAGAGCGGGCCGGCCCCCGCGGGGGGAGTTCTTTGCGGCGGCGGGCGCGGTGGGGGTATGATGTGCCGGCCGGCGGGACGGCGCGAAAGGCAGCGAGCATGCGCTTTACCAAGATGCAGGGCGTTGGCAACGACTACGTGTACGTGGACGGCTTTGCCGAGACGGTGGTGGCCCCGGCGGCCCTGGCGTCGGTCATCAGCGACCGGCACTTCGGCGTCGGCGGCGACGGGCTGATCCAGGTGCTGCCGAGCGAGACCGCCGACGTCCGCATGCGGATATTCAACGCCGACGGCTCAGAAGCCGAGATGTGCGGCAACGGCATCCGCTGCCTCGCGAAGTACGCCTACGAGCACGCCCGCTCGCGGGCGAACCCGATGC
>CAZMDT010000561.1:0-1806 GCA_964564965.1 uncultured Planctomycetaceae bacterium
CAAGTATGTTTAGCGCGTGGGCTTGCCCACGGCGCACGCGGCGCTACGCGCGGGGCAAGTATGTTTAGCGCGTGGGCTTGCCCACGGCGCACGTGGCGCTACGCGCGGGGCAAGTATGTTTAGCGCGTGCGCACGTTTAGCGCGTGGGCTTGCCCACGGCGCACGTGGCGCTACGCGCGGGGTAAGCCCCTCCGCTTAACGATGCGCCGCGCCGCGTGCGGACGTTTAGCGCGTGCGCACGTTTAGCGCGTGGGCTTGCCCACGGCGTTTGCTAAGCTGGTCGGGCGATGCTGACGCTGATCAACACGAACCGGATGCGGCCGCCGATCGCGCCGATCGGGCTCGACTACGTCGCCGGCGCCGCGCGCCGGGCGGGCGTCGAGACGGAGGTGCTCGACCTCGCCCTCGCCGACGACCCCGACGCCGCGCTCCGATCGCACTTCGCCGTCTCGCGCCCGGCGCTGGTGGGGCTGAGCTTCCGCAACGCGGACGATTGCTACTGGCCGAGCGGGGAGTGGTTCGTGCCGCGCCTGGGGGAGACGGTCCAGGCGATCCGCGGGCTCACCGACGCGCCGATCGTGCTTGGCGGCGTGGGGTACTCGATCTTCGCCGAGCGGGTGCTCGATGACGCCGGCGCCGACTTCGGCATCCGCGGCGACGGCGAGGAGGCGATCGCCGCCCTCGCCCGCGAGCTGGGCGGGCGCCGCCGGCTCGCCCGCGTGCCGGGGCTGTTGTGGCGCGAGGACGGGCGGCTCCGCGCGAACCCGCCCGCCTGTTGCGAGCGGGTGTCCGTGCCGACGGCGCGCGACGCGATCGACAACGCGGCGTACTTCGTCCGCGGCGGGCAGGCGGGGTTGGAGACGAAGCGCGGCTGCCCGCGCCGCTGCGCCTACTGTGCCGACCCGCTCGCCAAGGGCGGGCGCTCGCGCGTGCGGGCGCCCGGCGAGGTCGCCGACGAGGTCGAGTCGCTGCTCGCCCGCGGCGCCGACGTGCTCCACCTGTGCGACTGCGAGTTCAACCTGCCGCCCGACCACGCCCGCGCCGTCTGCGACGAGCTGGTCCGCCGCCGGCTGGGCGAGCGCGTCCGCTGGTACACCTACATGTCCGTCACGCCGTTCGACGCCGAGCTCGCCGCCGCCATGCGACACGCCGGGTGCGCGGGGATCGACTTCACCGCCGACTCCGCCGCGCCGGCCATGCTCGCCGCCTATCGCCAGCCCCACCGACGCGACGACCTCGCCGCGGCCGTGAGCCTCTGCCGTGAGCACGGCATCGCCGTCATGCTGGACCTGCTCCTCGGGGGCCCGGGCGAGACGCCCGAGACGGCGCGCGAGACGATCGACTTCGTCAAGCGGATCGACCCCGACTGCGCCGGGGCGGCGCTCGGGGTGCGGGTCTACCCGCGCACGGCGATGGCCGAGACGATCGCCGCCGAGGGCCCGCCCGACGCCAACCGCGCCATTCGCCGCCACTACGACGGTCCGGTGGACTTCTACCGCCCGACGTTCTACATCGCGTCCGCCTTGGGCGACCGCCCGGCCGGGCTGGTGCGGGAGTTGATCGGCGGCGACGAGCGGTTCTTCGAGCCGGCCGACGAGGTCGAGGCCGGGCGCGACCACAACTACAACGACAACGCGCCGCTGGTTTCCGCCATCGCCGCCGGGGCCCGGGGCGCGTACTGGCACATCCTCCGCGGGCTGCGCGGCGGCGGCGGCCCGCGCGAGGCATAGGCGATGCCTTGGGCGCGCGCGTCTGGTAGAATGCCGCCGGTCGCGAAGGAGAGCGAGATGATCGCCGAGTCGGATC
>CAZMDT010000562.1:0-1792 GCA_964564965.1 uncultured Planctomycetaceae bacterium
CCTAGTGGGCCTCGCCCCGCTGGCCCCTGGCCCCGGCAAGGCCGCGAAGCGCAAGGGCGCCAAACGCAGGTAGCCCGGGGCGTCACTTCGCCGCCGCCGGCGCGGCCGTGAAGAGCGCTACCCCGCTGCCGCCGGAGCGCCGCGGGGCCTCGCCGATCCGCAGCATCCGCCGCTCGCCCCCCCGCGTCTCGATCACCAGCTCCTTGAACGGCTCGTTGCGGAACGCCGACTCCCCCATCGTGAACGACAGCCAGGAGTCCTCCACGATGAACAGCGGCTCCTTCGGCCGGGACGTGTTAGCGTAAATGAACGCCCCGCACACCTCCGTCCTGGCGCCGCCGGAGGCGACGACGGCCGTGGAGTCGCCCTCCGTCTTGAGCCCGAGGATCCACAGCCTCCCGCCGCTCTGGACGATCTTGGGCCGTCGGCTGTCCTCGGGGTTCAGTTGGCGCGCCCAGACGTCCTGGCCCTTCAGCTCCCACGGGTTGCCGCAGACGTCCTCGATGAAGAGCCTGCCGGTTCCCGTGTTGACGTAGCCGACGTCGCGGCCCATGCGGACGCTGCTCATCACGAGTGTCCGCGACGACTCGTGCCGGAAGCCGATCGGCGTGTAGAGCACCTCGAGCCGCTCCAGGACCACCGCCGGCGCCTCCCCGTCCACGAAGCGGATCGTCGCCTCGCCCTTCAGCGCCGCCTCGCACCCGATCAGCCGGCGCACACGCCCCCGGATGAACAGGTCGCCCTGAACGTTCCACGTGCCGTTCGGCAGGTAGACGGTCGTCTTCCCGGAGTCGATGGCCTTCTGGATGGCGGCGGTGTCGTCCACGTCGTCGTTAGGCCGGCCGCCGAACGCCAGCGGGCTGATCCAGTCCTCCGGATCGTCCCACGGCACCTCGGGCGTGGGCCTGACGGGCAGGCGAAGCGCCGTCGCCGGCGCCCCGAACAGGCTCAAGGGCTTGTGCGAGATGAACTCGTCCACCTTCGGCCCCTCGGCGCCGGCCTCCGTTCCGGCGGCGTTCTCGATGGCCGTCCTGTAGCCGCTGACGGCTACGTCCCGGGCGTACAGGAAGCCCTTGTTACGGATGGCGGGCAGCCCGCCCGCCTCGCCGCGCCCGCTCAGGCGGGCCCCGATCAGCGCGACCACGCCGTCGCCGCAGCGGTTGAGGACAGCCGGCGCGGCGCCCTCGCTGGCGAGGTTCTCGATGCTCAGCACCTGGTGGTCGTTCAGCAGCCCGCAGGTCCGCTGGCCGGCGAGGTGGATGTTCACCAGCGTCACGCTGTCCACCGCGCCCCACTGGTAGATGCCGACGTCGAAGCCCTCGACCCGCACGTCTTTGATGAGGGCCGGGCCGTTGTCGGAACTGAAGCCCATGTCCAGCCCGATCGCCCCGCCCCCGCGGATCGTCACGTCGCGCATGCACCCCTGGTTGTTCGCGTAGAACTGGATGCCGACGGCCCCGGCGTTGCCGCGCCCGGTGTCGACGGTGAGGTCGCGGATGGCGTTGCGGAACCGCTGGGCGGGCGCCTGGCCCGTCCAGATCACCGCTTTGCCCACCACGCGCTTGTACCGGTCGGTCGTCGTGGCCTGAAAACCGGCGCAGCCGTCCGTCAGCCGGATGACCGTCCCGGAGCGGCTCTGCCCCTGGAGGATCGTTCGCTTCCACGCGTTCGGGTTGCCCGTGCCGGCGGACCACTTCAGCGTGTCCGACACCAGGTACGTGCCGTTCGGCAGGTAGATGATCTTGTTCTTGCTGTGGTGGTCGGTCAGGGCCTTCTGTATAGCGGCGGTGTC
>CAZMDT010000563.1:0-1786 GCA_964564965.1 uncultured Planctomycetaceae bacterium
CATCGCCGCAATCAAAGCGGACTTCCGCATCGTGGTCGCTCCTGCCGCCGCTGGCGCGAGGTGGCGCCGTCCGGCGCGGCCCGCGCGGCTTCCTCGTTCGGGTGCGCATTTCACAATCAGTGGCTCAACGCCTCGGGGCGGATCGCCTGTTTCTCGATGCCGGGCCCCTCGTAGCAGACCTCGAACGGCTCCTCCTCGCGGGGTGTGTACCAGGCGAAGCCGTAGGCCCGGGCGTACTCCACGCGGATCGCGTGCTTTCCGGGCTCCAGGCGCAGCGAGCCCCACGACTCCAGCGGCGCTTTGGACTCGGGCTTGTAATCGTAACGGTAGCGGCGGTGGTTGTTCACGATGAGGGCCTCGCCGATGTACAGGCGGCTGGCGCCCTCGGTCTTCGTCTGGAAGCGGTAGACACCCGCCTGCTTGACCTCGATGTAGCCGGCGTACACCAGGCCGGCCGTGCCCTTCTCGCCCCCGAGGTCGAGCTGGAACTTCGGGACCGTCTTCGTCCACTTTGGCTCGCCGAGGGCCTTCTTGCCCAGCAAGTCGGCGGCGTAGCATCGCAGCATCAGGCCCGGCTGCGTGCTGCCGGGCGAGTCGGCGGGGCGCGGGGCTTCGACGAAGGAAAAGGTGTCTTCGATGACCGCCCAAGTGCGGTTGAAGTGCGGCCCGGGGTTCTGGAAGCACCCGGCCTTGACGATTGTGGAGACCGTCGTGGTCTCGGTCAGCGTGAAGGGGGCGGTGTAGAGCTTTGCCTTTTCGTCGGGCTTGCTGCCGTCGGTGGTGTAGCGGATTTCGGGGTCGCCCAGCGCCGACAGGCGGACGCTGACCTTCTCGCCGGCCGCGAACGTCCCCCCGCAGGGAACGATCCGCGGATTCCGGTCGCCCGTGCTGTTCGAGGCGGTCGGGTCGAACTGCTCCTCGGCGCGTTCGTCGCGCTGCTTCTGCCACCGGGCGAGCTGTCTTCTGGTGCCCTCGTCGAGCCGCAGTTCGGTCGCGATCTGTGCCGGGGCGCCGAGCGAGCGGCTGCCGAACACCACACGCCGCCACTTCGCCTGAACCGACGGGGCCGCCAGGCGCAGGTCCCCCGTGCCAAGGTACTCCAGCACGACGTCGTTGAGCACCGTCTCGCCAAAGACGGTGACGTTGATCGTGCGTTCGGCCTCGGGAATCTTCTCGTAGGCGCCCGGGCGCGAGCCGTCGTCGCCGTTCGGCTCGGACCCGTGCCACGTGATCACCAGCCGCGCCTTCGCCGCGTCGGCCGTGTGCACCGCCACCGACGCTCCCGGCGCCAGCATCAGCCCGCGGGCGCCGTAGCGCGCGGGGTTCTGGGGGCCGGTGGCCCGCCCGTGGGTGTCCTTGATGCTGATGCCGAGGTAGCAGTCGCGCGTGATCGGCTCCTCGGGCGTGCCGGCCAGCAGGGCGCCCTTGAGGAGCATGTCGTTCTTGTAGAGCTGGTTGGGGTTCTTGCCGATCACCGCTCCGCTGCGGAGGACGAGCCGGGCGTCGTAGCCGACGGTCTGGACGCAGCGCGGGCCGATCGAGATCACGCTGTTGTCGGCGAGAACCGTCACCCCGCGCAGCCAGTGCGTCTCGTCGCCCGAGCCGATCGTGCCGATCAGCGTGATCGACGCCTCCGGACCGTCCTTCCGCACCACCCACTTGCGGGCGAAATGCTTGGCCGACTTCATCAGCGCCTTGAACTTCTCCGGCGTCGTGGGCGGCTCGCCCCCATACCGCCGGCCGTTGATGAAGAACGTGTGCTTCCCGCCGCCGAGGTTCGCCCCGC
>CAZMDT010000564.1:0-1784 GCA_964564965.1 uncultured Planctomycetaceae bacterium
GATCGCCGCCGGCGTGGAGATGAGCGGCGGGGGGATGCTCGGCGGGCCGGTGTCGTTCCAGAAGTTCGGCAGCTACCTCGGCGTGGGCATCATGCTGCTGTACATCGGACGGCGCTACTACTGGCAGACGCTCAAGCAGGCGCTCGGGTTCGGCAGGCAGCAGGACACCGTCGGCTACGCCGTCTGGGCCTGCCGCATCCTGGTCGCCGCCATCGCGGCCACGGTCCTGCTGCTCGCCGTGCCGGGCTTCGGCGTCGGGCTGGCCTGGCCCTTCGCGCTGCTCCTGGTCCTCCTGGCGCTGCTCATGTTCGTCGTGATGGCCCGCGTCAACGCCGAGAGCGGGCTGTTCTTCGTCTCTCCCGGCTGGGAGCCGATCGGCGTGCTGGTCGGCCTGTTCGGCCTGACCGCCCTCGGCCCCACCAGCGTCGTCATTCTCGGCCTGCTCTGCACCATCCTCACCTCCGACGCACGGGAGGTGCTCATGCCGTTCGTCGTCAACGGGCTGAAGATGACGGACGACGCCCGCATCCGCCCCGGCCGGACGGGCGCGCTGGCGGGCGGGGTCTACGTGGCCGCCCTGGCCGTGGCGACCGTCGTGGTGTTCTGGGCCTGCTACAACCTGGGCGGGCCCCGGAGGGATGGCTGGGCCTGGAAGAACATGCCCAGGCTCACGTTCGATGCCGCCACCCGCGTCACCGGCGACCTGAAGCAGGCCGGGCAGCTTCAGGCCTCCGAGCAGCTCGGCCCGCTCGAGCGACTCGCACAGACAAACCCGCAGGCCGCCTTCCTGAACTGGGGCGGCATCGGCCTCGCCCTCGTCCTCGCCGCCTCCGTGATGCGCCTGAGGTATACCCGCTGGCCGATCCACCCCGTGATGTTCCTCGCCTGGGGAACCTATCCCATGGCCATGTTCAGCCACTCCTTCCTGCTGGGATGGATCATCAAGTCCGCCGTGACGAAGTTCGGCGGCGGGCGCGCCTACCGGGGCGCCATCCCCCTGCTCATCGGCGTGGTCGCCGGCGATCTGCTCGGGGGGTTGACCTTCATGGTCCACGGCGCGATTTACTACGGGGTCTTCGGCACGGGGCTGCCCTGGGCGAGGCTGTACCACGTCTTCCCCGTTTGAACGCGGAAGGCCCGAGCGGACGTGCCCCCCGCCCCCGGGGCGGCCGATGGGCTATTCATCCCCCGGGCGAAGCGTTTTGCGGTCCTTCGTGGAGAAGCACACGAGCATGTGGGCGTCCTCATCGCCGACGTTCCGGGCGCAGTGCTCCACGCCGGCGGAGATCGTGATCGTGTCGCCCGGGCTCATGGGCAGCCAGCCCTCCCCCGCCACGAAGTGCTCCACGCGCCCGCTCAGCAGGTGAAGCACCTCCTCGCAGTCCGGGTGCCCGTGCATCGGGTTCGCGCAGCCGGGGCGGATCACGCACCGGCCCACCGTCAGGTGGTCGGCGTTGCCCAGCGCGCCGCTGGCATACCAGTGCAGCCGGCCCCAGTCGAATTCGACGGTCTGGGCGGCGTCGGCGGACTTCAGCCGGTAAGTGCTCATCAGACCTCCTCGTAGGTAACGTCAACCACTCGGCCGGTGTCGGCGGATGCCGCGATGGCCTCGAACAGGACCATCGACTTGTAGGACTCGCGGATGTGCGACCGGGGCGTCGCCCCGCCGGCCAGCGCCTGGACGAAGTGCGACAGCTCGGTCCCGTGGCCGGTGTCGGTGCCGCTGTCGCCGTCATAGGCTGTCGCGCCGCTCTGCTCGCACACGGGCCGGGCGCGTTCTGCCG
>CAZMDT010000565.1:0-1504 GCA_964564965.1 uncultured Planctomycetaceae bacterium
CTCCGGATCACCGGGATGGTGCCGCGAACCGACGTGCTCCGGTACATGCAGGCCGCCGACTTCCTGGCGTTTCCCAGCCACGCCGAGGGGCTGCCCAACGTCGTCATGGAGGCGATGGCGGCCGGGCTGCCCGTCGTCGCCAGCGCCGTCGGCGGAATCCCCGAGATCGTCGCCGACGGTGCCACCGGGTTCCTCGTTCCCCCGCGCGACCCGGCCGCGCTCGCCGCGGGCGTCGAGCGGCTGCTGGGCGACCCGGCGGGCGCCCGTCGAGCCGCCGACGCCGGACGCCGACTCATCCGCGAGCACTTCGACGTCGCCCGCAACGTGCACGTGTTCCTGTCCATCCTGGAGCACGTTGCCGCCGGGCGAAGCGCCGACCTGCCGATGCCCGCCTGCGCGGGCGTGGCGCCGGGGCGTCTGCCCATCGAGGATCTCCCCGCCTAGTACTACAACGTAAGTTTGGCTCAAGATTCATCAGGCTGCATGCCGACGCTTTCTTGTGGAAGCCATTCTACATGAAGGAGATACGGCATGGACGCCAAAGAGATTCGGCGACTGGAGCCTGAGTTGGCCGCGTACCTGCGCGAGTTTGACGATTGCTTTGGTCGGGTCGAGCCCGCACGCCACTTGCGCACCTATGTCAGCGGACAGCTCTCCGACCTCCGTCGCAAGAGTGTCGAGCCGATGGCCGACGCGGCTGGAATCAAGCCCCGCGACCTGCAGCACTTCCTTGCCCTGCATCAATGGGACGAGAACCGGATGCGCGACACCGTCGCCCACATCGTGGCACGAGATCACCCGCACGCCTGCTCCATCGGCGTCCTCGACGAGACGGGCCACCCCAAGAAGGGCGACAAGACGCCCGGGGTGCAACGCCAGTGGTGCGGCAACACGGGCAAGCAGGACAACTGCGTGGTCACCGTCCATCTCGGCTACGCCGCCGGAGACTTCCATTGCCTGCTCGACGGCGAGCTGTTCCTGCCCCAAAGCTGGGCCGAAGATCCCGATCGCTGCGGCCAGGCACGCATCCCCGATGACATGACTCACCGTCCCAAGTGGCGCATCGGCCTGGAACTGCATGATCGGGCCGTCGCCAACGGCGTTCGCTTCGAGTGGCTGACGTTTGACGAAGCCTACGGGCAGGTTCCCGAGTTCTTGTTCGAACTCGATCAACGCGGGCAACGCTATGTCGCCGAAGTCCCTCGCTGCTTCACCGGCTGGCTGCGCAAGCCGGATCTGCTGTACAAGAACCACCATCGCCCCAAGACGGGCCGCCCCCGAAAGGTCCCTCGCCTCAAGGCCAAGAGTCCCTCGGCCAGCAGCGTGGAAGACCTGTTTCGTCACTCCCCGATCCTGCGAGCCCTTCCGTGGGAATCCTTTCACGTCAAGGACACCGACCAGGGGCCGATGGTCTGGGAGGCCAAGGCCGCGCCGCTCTATCTCAAGCGCAACGGGCTGCCGACGCGGCCGCACTGGTTGATCGTTGCCCGCAACCGGTTGAACC
>CAZMDT010000565.1:1514-1782 GCA_964564965.1 uncultured Planctomycetaceae bacterium
CAACGCCCCGCAGAGCACGCCGCTGGAGGTCCTGTTGCACGTGGCCTTCAGCCGCTGGCGCGTCGAACGTTGCTTCCAGGACGAGAAGGACAAGCTCGGCCTGAGCCACTTCGAGGTCCGCAACTATGTCTCGTTGCGACGTCATTGGATCCTCACCGCAGTCAGCCATCTGTTCCTGGCGAAAATGCATCAACGCTGGCGGGGGGAAAAACCCGGAACTGACCGTCAGCCAACTGCGCCTGGCCACGTCGAGCCTGGTCCGCTCCTG
>CAZMDT010000566.1:0-315 GCA_964564965.1 uncultured Planctomycetaceae bacterium
GATGCCGTGCGCGATGATGTACTGGGCGCGGTTGGTGTCCTGGTACTCGTCGATGAGCACGTAGCGGTAGCGCCGCCCGAGCAGCTCGCGGACCGCCGGGTGGTTCCGCAGCAGGAACGCCGTCCGCAGCAGCAGGTCGTCGAAGTCGAGGGCGTTGTTCGCGGCCAGAAGCTTCTCGTACTCGGCGAAGGCCTTGGCGATCTGGCGGTCGCGGAAGGTGGCCGCCTCCCGGGCGAACGCCTCGGCCGTGGCCAGCTCGTTCTTGGCGTTGGAGATCGCCGCGTGCACCGACCCCGGCGTGAGGGCGCCGGTGGC
>CAZMDT010000566.1:325-1777 GCA_964564965.1 uncultured Planctomycetaceae bacterium
GTCGCCAACCCCATGTAGAACTGGGCCTTGTAGGCGGTCAGGGTGTTCTTGTACTGCGGGTGCGCCACAATCAAGCGAAACGCCTTGGCGGCCTGGAGGAAGTAGCCGCCGTAGGTCTTCTTGTACCGCTCCATGGCCTGCTTGAGGAGTCGGAGCTGGTCGTCGCGGTCGTAGATACTGAAGCTCGTGGCGACCGCGGCCTCGGCGGCGAACTCCCTCAGCAGGCGGGCGCAGACGGCGTGGAACGTGCCCACCGTCGCCCCGCGCGGCGTGCCGAGCGCCTCGATGCGCTCCCGCATCTCGCCGGCCGCCTTGTTCGTGAACGTGATCGCCAGCACGTTCCACGGCGGGATGCCCTGCGCGATGAGGTACGCCACGCGGCGCGTGATGACCCGCGTCTTGCCGGAGCCCGCCCCGGCCAGCACCAGCAGCGGCCCGTCCACGTGCGTCACCGCCTGCCGCTGCGGCTCGTTGAGGTCTGCCAGAAGGTCCAACGCCGCCTCCGAACTGCACGTTCCGGCCCCACTATACCGGCCGCCGGGCGCCCGTCCAACCCCGCCGGCTCGCCGGGCGGGCGTATTTGCGTGCGCTACTAAAGACGCGGCGCCGCAGGCCGATGTAAGTCCCATAGCCGTCGCGGCATGGCCGCGATGCACGTGCCCGACAGCGACGCCAGATGACCCCGACGAATCGCAAGACCGTGCTGACGACCGGCGAAGTGGCGAGGATCTGCCACGTCGCCCCACGCACCGTCAGCAAGTGGTTCGACTCGGGCAAGCTGCGCGGCTACCGCATCCCCGGCAGCCGGGACCGGCGAATCCCCCGCGACCAGCTTGTGGCGTTCATGCGGGCCCACGGCATGCCGCTCGACGGGCTCGACGGCGGCGTTTGCCGCGTGCTCATCATCGGCGAGACCCCCGACGGGCTCATCGAGGCGCTCAACGCCTCCGGACGCTACGAGGCACAGTCGGCGGCGAACGAGTTCGAGGCGGGCGTGCTCGCCGAGAAGCTCGGGCCCCACGCGATCCTCGTCGACGTGGACGGCGTGGACGCCGCCGGCCTGGCCGACCGGATCAGCTCGAGCGGGGCGTTCGGCAGCGCCCAACTGGTGGCCGCCTGCGGGGACGCCCGGCGCGGCGAGGCCTTGCTGAGCAAGGGCTTCAACGCGTGGATCGCCAAGCCGTTCGCCGCGGTGGACCTGGCCCGCGCCATCGAAGACGCCACGAACCTGATTACCTGAGGACAGTCCGCCGGCCGCATG
This sequence comes from uncultured Planctomycetaceae bacterium, assembly GCA_964564965.1. Taxonomy (GTDB): domain Bacteria; phylum Planctomycetota; class Phycisphaerae; order SM23-33; family SM23-33; genus CAZMDT01. Next base: position 1,587 of record CAZMDT010000566.1, read on the forward strand.
GGTGGTCGCCGGCCCGCGGGGACGGGCACGGCCGCGGCGGCGGGAGATGCTCAACACGAATCTGTGCAGCGGGCGACCCGCATCGGGCTTCGGCCGGGCGCGGGGCACCGTCGGGGGGGCGGGGGGCGGCCGCCCCCCCCCGGCGGGGTGCGGCCCCCGCCCCCCCCCCGCGGCCCGGGCGCCCCAGCGGG
>CAZMDT010000567.1:0-1771 GCA_964564965.1 uncultured Planctomycetaceae bacterium
GCGTCGTCCGACAGCGCCCGGTCGTCCGGCGCCGACAGGTTGCCCCCCTCGCCGAGGTACGCCGCCAGGATCATCGTCGCCGCCCGCTTTGAGGGGATGCTCGCCTCCCCCCGCTGCACGTCCCACACGGCGTACTGCCGCAAGGGCTTGCCGACGCAGCAGGGGCAGCCGTCCTCGCACGGGCACCGCCGGATGTTCTCGAGCACGGCCGGCATGATCCGGTCGAGCATGTCGTACGCCCGCCGCGTGTACCCCAGCCCCAGCCGGTAGCGCTCGTAGATGAAGATCGCGTTCCACGGCGAGTTGACGCTGCCGATGGTGTGCGAGAAGTCGAGCGTGTCGCACGTGATGAACAGCGGGAGGATCATCCTCGTGGCGTAGCCGATGCCACGGAGCCCGGCGAAGGCGTCGAGCCCGGCGTGGCGGACCTCGCCCATCAGCGCCTCCGGCGGCACGAGCCACAGCCCCATCGTCTCGAGCTGGTAGATCGGCAGCTCCAGCGGATGGACGGAGATCGCGTCCAGCTCGTAGAAGCGGATCTTCTCGTAGAACTGGTTGCGGAAGTAGGCGGTGACCTCTCCCCAGTGCGCCCGGCCGGTGCCGAAGGGCTTCTCGCGGAGGCAGGCGTCGACGTGGTGGATGTCGGTGCCGCCCATCGGCTGGGTGTAGTAGTCCACGTCCTCGCGGCGCACGGTGGCGATGTTGCGCTCGAGGTCGAGGTTGAGCACGCGGTAGGTGTCGCCGCGGTGAATGTAGATCGCCTCGGGATGCAGGATCGGCGGGGCGTCGAACTTGTTCACCTGGCCGATGACGGCGCCGGTGTCGACGTCCTCGATGAGCACGTTCCTGTCGGCGTAGTCGCGAAGCGACAGCTCGTGCTGCGGCGTCTCGCTGGCCGCGTGGTACCACACGCCGTCGATCAGCCGGACCTTCCGGTTCTCCTGGAGCACCTTCAGCGCCGCCCCCGCGTACGGGCCGAACGTCGGCTCCTCTTCCGGCTCCGGCAGCGGCAGCTCGTGCGCCGCGCACCGCACGTGCCCCAGCACCACGAACGGGTTGTCGCGATCGACCACGGCCTGCTCGACGCCCCGGCCGAAGAGATAATCCGGGTGGCTCATCACGTATTGGTTGACGGCCGTGTCGAGACCGACCAGCACCACCAGCGAATCGCGCTCGCCGCGCCCGGCCCGCCCCGACTGCTGAAAGAAGCTCGCCAGCCTGCCGGGATAGCCCACGAGGATGCACGCGTCGAGCCCGCCGACGTCGATGCCCAGCTCCAGCGCCCGCGTGGTGCTCACGCCCAGCAGCTCCCCCGCGAACAGACGCCGCTCGATCTCCCGGCGGTCTTCCGGGCGGTAGCCCCCGCGGTACGGCGTCACCTTGCGCATCAGGTGCGGGGCGGTGGCGTGCAGGGCCTCGCAGACGTAGCGGTGGATCATCTCGGCCGTCATCTTCGCCTTCGAGAACGTGATCGTCGGCACGCCGCGGCGGATCAGCTCGGCCATCAGCTCGTGCGCCTCGACGTTTGCGCTGCGGCGCGAGCGCCAGATGCGCCGTCGCTCGATGGGCGGGTTCCAGAAGACGTAGACGCGGCGCCCGCGGGGGCTGCCGTCGCGGTCCACCACCGCCATCTCGCGCCCGGTGACGCGTTCGGCGAGCTCGTGCGGGTTGCCGATGGTGGCGGAGCAGGCGACGATCTGAGGCCGGGGGCGCCCGGGCGGGGCGTAGTGGCGGCAGAGCCGGTGGAACCTGCGCATCAGGTTGGCCATGT
>CAZMDT010000568.1:0-1752 GCA_964564965.1 uncultured Planctomycetaceae bacterium
TCGTCCGGCAGTTCAGCGGCACGAGCGTGGCGGAGGACGCGAGCTGGCGGATCGCCCAGCACTACGAGCGCCAGGGCAAGCACGCCGAGGCGATCACGGCGTACGAGGCGTTCCTGCGGAACTACCGGCGGAGCCCCCGGGCGGGCAATGCCCAGTTCGCCGTGGCCGAGAACTACGAGCATCTGGGGCGCTGGGTGGACGCCATGGACGCGTACACGAATTACATCAACAACTTCCCCAACGGCCCGATGGTCCAGAAGGCGCGGGAGCAGATCAACTGGATCAAGACCTACCGGCTCTAGGGCCCGGGAAGCCGAACGGGCATCCCGACGGACCTCGGGGCTCGAGGAGACGCGACGATGCAAGCATGCGGAACGTTCATCGTGTTGCTGACGGCGCTGTCGCTGCCGGCCGCCGCCGCCGGCCAGGCGCCCACCACCCGGCCCGCCGGCGAGGAGCCCAGGCTCACCCGGGGCGAGCAGCTCTTCCAGGACGGCAGGGGGGCCCTGCTCACCGGCGACTACGCCAAGGCGATCGACCTGCTCCGGCAAGCCGTCGAGGCGGACCAGACAAAGACGAGCTACCGGCTGAACCTGGCCCGGGCGTATCAGTACGCCAACCGGCCCGCCGAAGCGGAGGCGGCGCTGAAGGCGATCCTGACCACCACGGCCGACCACGTGGAGGCGGGGCAGATGCTCGCGCAGATCTACACCGCCCGGCAGAGCTGGAAGGACGTGCTGGCGGTGCTGGAGCCGCTGCTGAAGTATCGCCATGACTACACGACGTATCACCTGCTGGGGGAGGCGGCGTACCACCTCGACCAGATGGACAAGGCGCGCGGGTACTTCGAGGAAGCCATCAAGCTGAACGCCCGCAGCGCCACCGATCACTACCAGCTCGGCAACATCTACCTGGCGGGAAATTTCTTCGCCCTGGCGGCGGAAATGTACCAGAAGGCGCTCGCGCTCGGGCTCGACAGCCCCGCCCTCCGCTACAAGCTCGGCTCGGCCTACTTCAACCTGCGGAACTACTTCGGCCGGGTCCAGATCGTGACCGTCAAGGCCGGCAAGCCCGGCACGATCAGCGAAGGCTGGTACCTCATCGAGCCCGCGCCTGGAAGCAAGGACGCCTTCCGGGCCGCGCCGAGCCATTCGGCGGTCTATCAGATCGCCAGGGCCGTCGCCGACGGCATCGGCGACCGCCCGGACATTCAGTTCCTGATGGCCAACATCTACCTGAACGCCCGGCGCTACCGCGAGGCATACGACCGGCTCGGCAAGCTCAAGGACACCATCCCGAAGGAAGACCGGGCGCTCTATTACTACTACTTCTCGCAGGCGGCGTTCGGCATCGGGAAGTATGAGGAGTACCTCGACCTGCTGCGGGAGGCCATCAAGCTGGACAAAGCCGCCTACGAGCCCACGCTCGTGGAGGCCTACCTGAAGGTCGCCGAGCAGCACAACCAGGCCGGCGACCTCAAGAAGTACATCCACTTCCTCGAGCAGGCCGTCGCGGCGGGTCCGCAGACGGCCGCGCTGCACCTCAAGCTCGGCAACGCCTACGAGGAGGCCCGCCAGTACGACAAGGCCGTCGTTCAGTGGCGGATGGTGCTCGACCTCGAGCCCGACCACCCCCAGCGCATGCAACTGCTGAACCTGATGGCGCGCTACAAGTCGCAGCCGGAGGTGCCTCCGAAGCGCTCGTGAGCCCGCCGTGGCTCGCCTTGCAGCGGGGCGCGCACAGATCGCAGCG
>CAZMDT010000569.1:0-1749 GCA_964564965.1 uncultured Planctomycetaceae bacterium
GCCGAAGCCCATCGTCCCGAGGCCGCCCGACGTGATGATCTGCCGCGGGCGCCGCCAGCCGTAGAACTGCGCCGTCCACATCTGGTGCTGGCCCACGCCGGTGGCGATGAAGGCATCGTGGTCGGTCTGCCGGCCGATCTCCTCGATCACTTCCTGCGGCTTGATCTTGCCGTCACGCTCGTACTTGAGCGGGTAGGCGCGCTTCCACTGCTCGATCCGGGCGAGCCAGGCGGAGCGGTCCTTCTGCTCGACGTGCTCGAGGAGCCCCTCGAGGATCGCCCGGGCGTCGCCGACGACGGGAATATCCACCTCGACGTTCTTGGAGATCGAGGCCGGGTCGATGTCGATGTGGATGATCTTCGCCTGCGGTGCGAAGGTCTCCAGGTTGCCGGTGACGCGGTCGTCGAACCGGGCGCCGACGGCGATGAGGCAGTCGGACTCCTGGACGGCGTAGTTCGCCGCCGCGGTGCCGTGCATGCCCAGCATCTGCAACGCCAGCGGGGACGTCTCGTCGATCGTCCCCATCGCGAGCAGCGTGGTGGTGACGGGGATGCTGGCCTTCTCCGCCAATTGCCGCAGGGCGTCGGAGGCGCCGCTGATGACCACGCCGCCGCCGACGTACAGCACCGGCCGCTCGGCCGCGTTGATCGCCTCCGCCGCTGCACGCACCTGCCGCGCGTGCCCGCCGGAGCGCGGCTTGTAGCCTGGCAGGCGGGGCTCCAGGTCGGGCTCCTGCTCGAGCCGGGCGGCGGTGGCGTCCACGGCGATGTCGACGACGACCGGCCCGGGGCGCCCCGTTCGGGCGATGTAGAACGCCTCCCGCACGACCCGCCCGATCTCCGCCGCCTCCTTCACCAGGAAGTTGTGCTTGGTGATCGGGCGCGTGATGCCGGTGACGTCGGCCTCCTGGAAGGCGTCGTTGCCGATCAGGAAGCTCTTGACCTGCCCGGTGAAGGCGACGATCGGAACGGAGTCCATGTTCGCCGTCGCCAGCCCGGTCGTCAGGTTTGTGGCGCCGGGCCCGCTGGTGGCGATCACCACGCCGACCCGCCCCGTGCTTCGGGCGTAGCCGTCGGCCATGTGCGTCGCGCCCTGCTCGTGCCGGCTCATGATGAACCGGATCGGTGAGGCGTACAGCACGTCGAAGATCGGCAGCACCGCACCGCCCGGGAAGCCGAACATCAGGTCCACGCCCTCGGCCTGGAGCATCTCGTGAAACATCTCCGCGCCGCTCTTGCCGACGTAGCGGGCGCCGGTCAAATCGCTTTTCTTGCCCATGGTTGCGTTCCCGTGTGCTGTGGTGGAAGTTGCCGTCAGTTTAGTATTCCGGCCGCCGGGCCAAAAGAGCGCATCCAGGACGGGCAGGATGGCGGCGCCGGGGTATCCGAAGACCACCTCTGTGCCTTCGCCGGCGATCGCCTCGCGGAGCAGGTCCGCGCCGGTCGCGCCGGCCAGGGCAGCCGTGTTGTCTGTGTCCATCGCTCCATCTCACGTCCCGGAGGGCGAACGGAAAAACCGTCCATCGTGACAAGGGCCCGAGGACCGCGCAGAAAGCCACACGCGGGGTCCTGGTGAGGGGGAAGCGCCGGCCGCCGCGCTGTCACGCGCGCAGCGGCCTAGAGTACAACGACCACGTGCAGCGCAGCGAGACGAACACCCATGCGGTGCGAGAGGTGCGAGGCGCGATGCCAATCGCCGACGTTCATCGTGGTTCCATGTTACCTATCGGTCGGCGGGGCGTCAAGCCTG
>CAZMDT010000570.1:0-1748 GCA_964564965.1 uncultured Planctomycetaceae bacterium
GCAGCGGGGTGAGCGCGCGGAAGCTCGGGCGCAGCGGCTGCTCCCAGGCCACGCGCATCTCGCCGTCGGGCGCCAGCGCCTCGATCTCGATGGCCAGCTCCCCGGCCTCGTCGCGCAGCCCGCCGCGACTCTGCCAGCCCGCGGGCAGGCGCCACGCCAGGCGGCGCAGCTCGCCGGTCACCTCCTGCTCGGCGGCGGGCGCGGGCCACGCGCCCGGCCGGAAGCTGGCGGCAATCCGGGCCATGTCCGCGTAGTGCGCGTCCAGCCGGCCGCGCGGCGCGACGATGGCGATCAGCAGCCCATCGCCCTCGGCCCACGCCCATGCGGCGGAGATGCGCTCGCCATCGGTGGTCGATGCGGTGAGCAGCGCCGCGGCGCCATCGCTGCCCGCGACCACCGCCGGCCCGGCCGGCTCGAGGGCGTCGAGGCGGCCCAGCGCCAGCCGCAGCACCTCCGCGCCGCCGGGGTCGGGGCCCGCGACCGGCCAGATGAGCACCGCGCGGGTTGAGCCCGCGGCCTCGACCGGCGAGACCACGATCACGCCGCCGGTGACGCGCGCCTCCCAGTCGTCGGGCATCGACAGTGAGAAGCCCACCGGGCTGAGGTGCTCGACCCAGGGGGTGGCGGTCTCGACGACCTCCGGAGCCACCGGCGTGGCGCCGTTGCCCGGTGCGGGGCCGACCACCGGCCCGTCGCCCGTCGCCTCCCCGGGCGCGGCCGGCTCAGGCTCCACGGGCGGCGGCTGCTCGACCGGCTGCACCTCGACCGGGACGGTCGGCTCAGGCTCCACGGGCGGTGGCTGCACGGGCTCGACCGGCGGCGACTGCACGGGCTCGGGCTCAGGCTCGGGCGGTGGCGGCTCGACCGGCGGCTGCTCGGCAGGCTCGGGGCCGGGCGCGGTCGTGGCCGGCCCCGGGCGGAAGCTGCGCCACATGCGGTCGAGCAGCTCGACGCGCAGGGCCTCGAGGTCGTCCTCGGCGGCGAAAACGCCCAGCACCCAGTGCGTGTCGCCCGATGCCCACGCGCAGAAGATGCTCATCTCCTGCAGCCCCGGCGTGTTGGCGCGACCGAGCACGACCAGCCCCGCGAGGCCGTCCGCGGTCTCGGTCGGCTCGCCGACCAGCCGCTGGTACTCGACCGCACGCCCGAGCACGCCCTCGTGCTCGATCGCGGCCTTCTCGGGCGTGGCGGGGCGATGCAGCGCCGGCCAGGCGACCACCTCGACCACCGGCCCGGCGTCGGGCGGCACCAGGCGCGCGCCCCGGCCCTCGACGCACTGGATCTGCCAGCCCGTCGGTGCTTCGACCGAGAACGCGGGATCGTCGCACGACAGCCGCTGCCAGCGGCCCTGCGCCCGGCAGGGCGCGGCCATGGCGATGACGAGCAGCACCGCGAGGTGCGCGGCGATGATGAGCGGCAGGCGGGAACGCAGGCGGTCTCTCATGGATGGGTGCACGGGTACGCGACGGCGGGATGATGGCCGGCGACAGAGTATTCGGCCCCGGCCCCCCGACGCCCTCCCGCGGCGCGCCCTCGGGACGCCCCTGGCGGGCAGGATGCGCGCCCCACGGTGGCTGCGGCGACCTGTCAGCAACGGCATCGTGGCGCAGCCTTCCGGCCTCCGGCGGTGGTGGGCAGGAGACGCGCCAAGCGGTGTCCGTGCACCACCCGCAAGTCATCGCAGCGCGGCCCCTGGTCACTGCCTCGATGCCGGCGTTGCATGCCGGCCGCAGGCGGCGACCGACCGC
>CAZMDT010000571.1:0-1742 GCA_964564965.1 uncultured Planctomycetaceae bacterium
CCTGGCCGTCGATCGACATCAGCCGCTCGGGCACGCGGAAGGAGGAGCTGCTGCTCGACCCCGAAGAGCACCGGCGCATCACCCTCCTGCGGAAGGTGCTCGCCGAGATCCAGCCGGTCGAGGCGATGGAGCTGCTCATCGGCCGCCTCCAGAAACACCGCACCAACAGCGAGTTCCTGATGTCCATGAACCTCGACCGGTAGGTCGCCGACGCCCTGCCGCCGGCGGCCGGCCTCCCTGACGCCGCGCGCCGCATGGGCGCCGTGGCGACGGAGCGACGATGACGTTCCGGGCTGTTCTGTTCGACCTCGACGGCACCCTGCTGGACACGCTGGCCGATCTCGCCGGGTCGATGAACGCCGCCCTCGCGGCCATGAAGCTCCCCGTCCACCCCGCCGAGGCCTACAAGCAGTTCGTCGGCGACGGCATCGTGATGCTGGCGCGGCGCGCGCTGCCGCCTGCCCGTCGCGACGATGGCGCCGTGGCCGAGGCCGTCGAGCGCATGCGGGCCGAGTACGCAAATCGCTGGGACGCCACCGCTCGGCCGTACGAGGGCATCCCCGAGCTTCTGGGGGACCTGGCCGCGCGCCGGGTGGCCCTCGCCGTGCTGTCCAACAAGCCCGACGATTTCACGCGGCGGTGCGTGGCGAAGCTGCTGGGCGACTGGCAGTTCGCCGCCGTCCAGGGCGTCACCGAAGAGGTGCCCCCCAAGCCCGACCCGCGCGGGGCCATGCGCGTCGCCGAGACGCTCAGCCTTCTGCCGAACGAGGTGCTCTACCTTGGCGACACCGCCACGGACATGCGGACGGCCGGGGCGTGCGGTATGTTCCCCGTGGGGGCGCTGTGGGGCTTCCGCGACGCGGACGAGCTGACGGCCGGAGGGGCGAAGAAGCTCATCCAGCGCCCCGCCGACCTGCTCAGCCTGCTCTAGCACGGACGATGCCTCACGCGCCGTTTCGCGGGACGGCCTTGCCGCCGACGACCTTGACGTCCGACCGTTCGTAAACGGCCTTTCCGCGCAGTTTGGCCGCGGCGCCGCGCAGCCCGAATGTGTGCGTTCGCCCGCCCCGTCCCGCCCCGGCGCGGCTTCCCTCGTACTTCCAGTCGCCCTTCTCGACGAAGGCGATGTCCACCCGCCAGATGATCACGGGTCGCCCCTGCTCCAGTGAACACGTGGGGTCCACGAGGTACCGCCAGACGATGTACCATCCCGGATGGTCGTAGTGTGATTGGACCGCCCAGGGGCGCTTGCTGCCCTTGCACTCCAATGATTCCCTGGTCGACGGGCGCGGTCCACTTCCTCGCCGCTTCAGATCGGGGAATCGCTGCTGGGCCTCGTCCTGGTGGCGGCTCTTCTCGTACACGCTGTTGGCATCCTGAGCCCGCGTGGCAAAGATCCCGACCAGCGCACTGAAGACGTTCGCTTGCTCGAGATAGACCTCGACCAGGTCGGCGAGCTCGCGCTCGACGTACTCGATGGCCTTGCGGATGGCCGTGGTGGTCAACCCCGGCGGCAGCGCCACCGAGTCGTCAAAGTCACTTCCCTGAACCATTGCCGTTGACTCCGTTCGCGGGCAGGGCGGCGAGGCGCGGGATGGCGCGCTCGGCCAGGCGGAAGAACTCCTCGTTGGCCTCGACGCCGATGCTGTTGAGCCCGCAAGCCATGGCCGCGGCGATGGTCGAACCGGAGCCCATGAACGGGTCCAGGATGACGCCCTTGCCCAGGGGCAGGGCCGCCCGGA
>CAZMDT010000572.1:0-1736 GCA_964564965.1 uncultured Planctomycetaceae bacterium
GCCTGGACCGCGATCTCCGCCGTCTCCAGGTCGCGAATCTCCCCGACCAGCACGATGTCCGGGTCCTGGCGAAGGAAGTGCCGCAGGCACCGGGCGAACGTCAGCCCGATGTCCTCCTTGATCTGCACCTGGACCAGCCCGTCGATGTCGTACTCGACGGGGTCCTCGGCCGTCAGAATCTTCACCGCTACGTCGTTCAGCTCCCGCAGCGCCGAGTACAGCGTGGTCGTCTTGCCGCATCCGGTCGGCCCGGTGACGATCACGATGCCGTTGGGGCGGGCGATGAGCCGGCGGAAAACCCGTATGTCGTCCTCGCGCATGCCGAGCTTTTCGATGTCGAGGGACACCTGCGTGCGGTCCAGCACGCGGAGCACGACGCTCTCGCCGAACATCGTGGGCAGCACGGAGACGCGCAGGTCCACCGGGGCGTTGTTCACCAGCAGCTCGATACGCCCGTCCTGCGGCATGCGGCGCTCGGCGATGTCCAGGTTCGACATGACCTTGATGCGCGACGCCACCGCCACCGAAATCGACTTCGGGGGCGGCAGCATCTCGTACAGGTGCCCGTCGATGCGGTACCGCATCTTGAACTCGTCTTCGAACGGCTCGAAATGAATGTCCGACGCCCGGTTCCGGATCGCCTCCAGCAGCACCATGTTCACCAGACGCTTCACCGGGTTCGCGTCGGCCATCTCCTTGATCGTCTCGAGGTCGATGCTCTCCCCCCGGTCCTCCAGCACCGCCAACTGCGCGTCCCCCGCAATCTCGTTGATCAGCTCCCCGATCGACTCCGGCTCCACGTCGTAGTACTTCGCCAGCGCCATCTCCAATTGCTCGGGCTCGGCGATCTTGGCGGTCACCTCGAAGCCCATGAGCGTGCGGAGGTCGTCGGTGGCGTGGAAGTTGTCGGCCGAGGAGATGGCGATGGTCAGGTGGTTCGTCGCCTGGTCGTAGTCCACGGGCACGACCTTGTACGCGTTGGCCATCTGCGGGGGGATCTGCGAGATCACCTCGTCGGAGATCTCCGTCGACTTCAGGTCCACGTACTCCATCCCCGCCTGGTAGGCCTGCGCCAGGCCGCGGGTCCGCTCGTCGATGTACCCGAGGTCCACCAGAATCCGCCCGAGCGGCCCGCCCTTCTCCTTCTGGACCGCCAGGGCCTCGTGGACCTGCTCGCGCGTGATCTTCCCCATCTTGACGAGCACGCGGCCGAGGGGGCGCCCTCGCAACTGCTCAATGCCAATCTGCGCTGTCGCCATGGGGTTACTTCCTCAACTGCTGGGGCAGCGGTTCCTGTGCGCCTGCCCCCGCGCCGACGACGGCATGGCCGCGCCGGAGGGCGTCGACCTTTTCCTGCATCTCGCCGGGGTGGTGGGCACGGTCGATCGCCTCGATGTCGGACACCTTCCCCTCCTGCCAGAGCTGCAGGAGGTGGTCGTCCAGCATCTGCATGCCGAGCTTCTTGCCGGTCTGGATCGACGAGGGGATGCGAAACACCTTGTTCTCGCGGATGAGGTTCGCGATGGCGTTGCTGACCACGAGGAACTCGAACGCCGCGATCATGCCCCGCACGTCCTTCCGCGGCAGCAGCGCCTGGCACAGCACGGCGATCAGCGAGGAGGCGAGCTGAATGCGGACCTGCTCCTGCTGGTCCACCGGGAACTGGTCCACGATCCGCGTCACCGTGCCCTGGGCGCTCGTGGTGTGCAGCGTGCCGAACACCAGGTGCCCCGTCT
>CAZMDT010000573.1:0-1732 GCA_964564965.1 uncultured Planctomycetaceae bacterium
CGCTACCGGAGACGGTGCCGTCGTACGTGGCCGTCAGGAGGACCCACTGGTTGAGGTGGGGCGCCAGGTCGATGTTGGTCTCGAAGTCGTTGGAGGTCTGGTCGCCGTAGAGCATCAGCTTGGAGCCGGCGTAGTAGCTCTCGCCGAACATGAACTTCTGGCCGGAGCTCCGCGTGCCGTACCCGCCGAAGATGTCGCCCGAGCCGTCCAGGCGCTGCGGCTTGATCCACAGCGACATCGTCCGCGGAGCGGTGCCCGTCGGCAGGTTCGAGGGGGTGTCGTCCCACACCCAGCTCGTTCCGGCGCCGTTCCCGGCCGCGCCGTTGAAGTCCAGCGCGCCCGTGCCGATCTTCCCCGCCACCCAAGCCGGATTCGTTCCGCCGTCCCAACTGCCGAGCCCGCCGTCGTTGAGGCCAGCGCTGTCGGTGGCCGTGCCCCCGCTGCCGTCGTCCATCTTGTAGTGCGTGGCCAGGGTCACGCCCGCCGCGGGCGCGCACACCAACATCGCCCAAGCAAACACTGCTGCCATAGATGCCGCTCGCCTCATCTCAGTTCTCCTTGTCAGCTCCGTTCACGAACACAGGACAGATGCCTCACCTGCCCTGCCGGCAGGCGTGCGTAGTGCTTCTACCGCGATCGCCCGTTCCTGTCCAGGGAATTCCTCGGCCTGTTCCTCCGTTCTTAGCGGGCCGGATGAAGCCGGATGAGACTGGAAGCGTCGCCCTCGCCGTGGGCCTCGGCGCGGGCGATTCCCTCAGACGCCCTCAGCCCGGCCAGGCGTGGGGCGGAGTTCGGCCGCCTGCTCCGGGCTAAGCGGCCGGAGCGCCTCCCCGCAGCGCAGGATGATCTCGCACGCCAGCTCGAAGAACACCGCCCGTTGGATCGTCTCGTCGTAGTCGGCCCCGAGCGTGACCTGCCCGTGGTTGCGGAGCATGGCCATGCGGTGGTCGCGCATCGCCTCCACGACGGCCGCCGCCAGCTCCGGAGAGCCCGGCGGAAGGTACGGCACGTACGCCACCGGCCCGATGTAGTGCGGCACCTCGATGATCACGTCGAAATCCACCTCGCCCTCGCGGCAGGCCAGCGCCGTCGCGCACGGCGACTGGAAGTGCAGCACCACGTTCGCGTCCGGGCGTTCGCGGAAGATGCCGGCGTGAAAGCGGCTCTCGATGCTCGGCCGGCGGCCGGCGGCGTGCGAGGCGTCGGCGACGCGGACCACCGAGACGCCCTCGGGCGCCATCTCGGCGAGCCACGTCCGGTTGCCGCTGATGAGCAGGTGCTCCCGGTCGAGGCGTGCGGACATGTTGCCGCTGCTGCACTTGAGCAGGCCGTAGGCGGCGGCCTTGCGGCACGCGGCGACGAAGGCATTCAGCTTGTCCGCGGGCGGCTCGATGGGGCGGCTCCGGCGTGTTCGGCGGCGATGATAGTGGCCGAGGCGGCGAGAGGCAACGGCCGCGAATCCCCCTTCCGCCCCCGTCTCACTCCCACTCGATGGTCGCCGGCGGCTTGCTGGAGATGTCGTAGACGACGCGGTTGACGCCGCGGACCTCGTTGATGATGCGGTTGCTGATGATGGCGAGGACGTCGTAGGGAATTCGCGACCAGTCGGCCGTCATGAAATCGGCGGTGTCCACGGAGCGGATGGCCACGACATTCTCGTAGGTCCGTCCGTCGCCCATCACGCCGACGGACTGCACGGGCAGCAGGACGACGAAGGTCTGGGCGGTGATCG
>CAZMDT010000574.1:0-1731 GCA_964564965.1 uncultured Planctomycetaceae bacterium
GGGCGCCGATGCCCGCGGCGACGGCCCCGGGCCGCCCGCGCGGCGCGTTAGCCTTTGAATCGCCCCGGCCGCCTCGTACCATAGCAGCGGGGGCCTCGACGCATGCGGCGCGTATACCTGGACAACTCGGCGACGAGCTTCCCCAAGCCCGACGCGGTGACGGACGCGATGGTCGCGTTCGCGCACGAGTGCGGCGCCTCCGCCGGCCGCGGGGCCTACGCCGAGGCCCGCGAGTGCGAGCGGATCATCCGCACCTGCCGCCGGCGCGTCGCCGCGCTCATCAACGCCGAGGCGCCGGAGCGGATCATCTTCGCGATGAACTGCTCGGAGGCGCTCGCCATCGCCATCCGCGGGCTGCTGAACACCGCCCCGCGCGGTACGCACGCGATCGCCACGGCGATGGAGCACAACTCCGTGCTTCGGCCTCTCAGCGCCCTGGCCGAGCAGACCGGCCTGGAGCCGGAGTTTGTCCCCTGCGACCCACGGACGGGCCTGGTCGACCCGGACGACATCGGGCGGGCCATCCGGCCGAACACGCGACTGATCGCGTGCGTGCACGTGTCGAACGTGACGGGCACGATGCAGCCGATCGACGCGGTGGCGGCCGTTGCCCGGGAGGCCGGCGTGCCGTGCCTCATCGACGCCGCCCAGTCCGCCGGGCACGTTCCATTCGACGTGCAGGCGCTGGGGGCGGACTTCGTGGCGTTCCCCGGGCACAAGGGGCTGCTCGGGCCGCTCGGCACCGGCGTGCTCTACATCCGCCGGGGGGTGGAGCAGCGGCTGCCGACGATGAAGGAGGGGGGCACGGGCTCGATCTCCGAGCAGGCCGTCCAGCCCGACTTCCTGCCCGACAAGTACGAGGTCGGCTCGCACAACGCCATCGGGCTCGCCGGGCTGAGCGAGGGCGTCGCCTGGCTGCTCGAGCGCGGCGTGGCGGGCGTACGCGAGCACGACGAGCGGCTCTGCCGGCTGTTCCTGGCGCTGACCGAGGGCATCGAGGGGCTGACGGTCTACGGCCCGCGCGAGATCGCGCGGCGCGGGGGCGTGTTCAGCACGAACGTGGCGGGGCTGACGGCGCAGGAGCTGGCGGCGCGGCTGGAGGGCGACTTCGGCATCTGCACGCGGCCAGGGGTACATTGCGCGCCGCTTGCGCACAAGACCATCGGCACGCACCCCGTGGGCACGTGCCGCTTCAGCTTCGGGCCGTTCACCATTGAGGACCACGTGCGGCACGCCGCGGACAGTTTGCGCCAGGTGTGCGAGCGCGCGGCCGTGGGGTAGCCGTCCTGCGTGGCCGCTGCCGGCGGATGCTGACGGCGGAGAGTCGTTTCCGGGCTGCGGGTGACAGGGCACCTGGCGTGGGCCAGCGTGATGGCGCTGTCATCCCAGGTGATCGGCCATTGCGGGTAGAGCAGCGCAGCGAACCCGGCGAGCACGAGCAGCAGCAGGGGAAGTTCGAAGCGGCTGCAGAGCCAGAGGATCGCGTCGGTGCGGGCCCTGGGAGCGGGGCCCAGCAGCCGGCGGCACGCCACGGGCGGCCTCGCGGGCCTCAGAACTCCAGCGGCAGCGCGACGGGCTTCTTGGTGTGGGTGGCGTCGCGCGCGAGCTCGTAGGCCTCGTTGTACTGCTCGGCGACGACGTCCCAGGAAACCGCCTCGTCGAGGTATCGCTTGAGGTTCCCGCCGAGTTGCATGCGCAGTCCCTCGTCGCAGGCCAGGCGAATGACGTGGT
>CAZMDT010000575.1:0-1716 GCA_964564965.1 uncultured Planctomycetaceae bacterium
CACGCCCGTAAACGCCGGCAATGCCTGCGATAGCCTGCAGATCGCCCGGCGCGGCGCTGGCGTAGCAGCCCGTGACGAAGATGCGCGCGCCGGGATTCTCCCTGGCGAGCCGCCCCGCCCACTGGCGCGACTTGCGGTCCGCCGTCGCGGTCACGGTGCAGGTGTTAAGCAGGCAGACGTCGGCGGCCTCGCCTTCCGCGGCCTCCCGGTAGCCAACCGATTCGAGCGCCTCGGCCAGCCGGCGCGAATCGTAAAGGTTCGCCTTGCAGCCGAGCGTCACAATGCGATAGGTCTGTCCGTTCGAGGAGGAGGCCATGGGCGGCAGTATTCCGAAAGCCAGTGGGAGCACGGCGCACCGTGCCCCTACCTCAACGGGGCGAGAACTCGATGGCGAAGCTCTGCCAGTTCGCTCGCAGTGTGCGTCGTGTGCGTCGTGTTCGTCGTGGTTTGACGGGCCGTGAGGTCACGCGCGGGCGACGCCGGTCTTGCGGGCGGCCTCGGCGACGGCGTCGGCGACGGCGCGGTGCACCGCGCGGTCCATGAAGACCGGCACGAGCTCGCCCTCGGGCGCCAGCAAGGCCAGGGCAGCGGAAGCGGCGATCTTCATCTCTTCGTTGATGTCGCGCGCCCGCGCATCCAGGGCGCCCCGGAAGATGCCGGGGAATCCGAGCGCGTTGTTGACGTTCCGGCCGTCCTCAGCGGCTATGGCTCCCGCCTCCAGGGCCTCGTCGGGCCATATCTCGGGCACGGGGTTGGCCATGGCGAACACGATCGGCCCGGGGGCCATCGAACGGACCATCTCCGGCGTCACCGCGCCGGCGACGCTGACGCCGATGAAGACGTCCTTGTCCGGCATCACTTCGGCCAGGGAGCCCCTCTGGTTCGCCCGGTTGGTGATGGCGGCGATCTGCTCCTTGGCGGGATTCATGTTCTCGGTGCGGCCGCGATAGATCGCGCCGGCCCGGTCGCAGAGGACGACGTCCGCGACGCCGTAGTTCAGCAGGAAGCGGGCGACGGCGGAGCCCGCCGCGCCGGCCCCGTTCATCACCACGCGCAGGTCCCCAGCCCGCTTGCCCGCGATCTTCAGCGCGCTGATGAGGGCGGCCAGGACCACCACCGCCGTGCCGTGCTGGTCGTCGTGGAAGACGGGCACGTCCAGCCGCTGCTTCAGCGCGTCCTCGACGCCGAAGCAGAGCGGCGCCGCGATGTCCTCCAGCAGGATGGCGCCGAAGGTGGGCGCGACGGCCGCCACGGTCTCCACTATGCACGGGGCATCGTGACTGTCCACCAGCAGGGGGACGGCGGCGATGTCGACCATCTCCATCAGGATGACGCACTTGCCCTCCATGACGGGCATGGCGGCCCTGACGCCGACGTCGCCGAGGCCGAGCACGGCCGTGCCGTTGGTGACCACGGCCACGGTGTCGCCCACGGACGTGTAATCGTAGAGCTTCTCGGGGTCGGCTTCGATGATGCGGCTGACCTGGGCCACGCCCGGCGTGTAGACCTGGCGGAGCCGCTCGACCGTGTCGAGCCTGAGGCGGCTGGTCATGCGCGTCTTGCCGCCGCGGTGCAACTGCAGGATATCGTCCAGTTGGGGCTCGGGTTCTCTGCGTTTCACTTGAAGGAGCCGCCGCTTGAGGGAATCGAGGCAGGGCGAGGACCACGCCCAGGCCACCCGCCCGCGCCAGGGTGCGCACGGTGACCGCCCGCACC
>CAZMDT010000576.1:0-1710 GCA_964564965.1 uncultured Planctomycetaceae bacterium
TTCATGGGCCCGCTGGAGGCGTCGAAGCCGTGGAACACCCGCGACGTGCCCGGCGCGCACCGGTTCCTTCATCGCGTGTGGCGGATGATCGCCGGCGGCCAGGAGCAGGCGGCGCTGGTGGTGGACGGCGCCGGCGATGATGGCGTCGAGCGGGCGCTGCACCGGCTCATCCGGAAGGTCGGCGGCGACGTCGAGGCGATGAAGTTCAACACCGCCGTCGCTGCCATGATGGAGTTCGTCAACGCCGCCTACAAGGCCGGCGCGCTGGGCCGCTCGCAGGCGGAACGCTTTGTCCTCCTGCTGGCGCCGTTCGCGCCGCACATCGCCGAGGAGCTGTGGCAGCGCCTCGGCCATGGCGAGTCGCTCGCCTGCGAGCCCTGGCCGGCCTATGATGAGGCGATGCTCGCCGAGGCGACCGTGGAACTGGCGGTGCAGGTCAACGGCAAGGTCCGCGGGCGGGTCCGCGTGCCGGCGGGCGCCGATGAGGCAGCGATCATCGAGGCCGCGCTGGCCGAGGAGAAGGTTGCCGCCGCCGTCGAGGGCAAGAACGTCCTCAAACGGATCGTCGTGCCGGGCCGCCTCGTGAACCTTGTGGTCAAGTGATGCCCCCGCGGAGCCGGGCGGCCGGCCTGAACAGAAACCTTTCCGTAAGGAGACCATCATGAAGCGTGCAATGCTGTGGCTGGTCGTGGTGTCCGCCCTGGCCTTGGCAGGAGGCTGCGGCAAAGACAAAAACGGCGAGTCGGAATCGCGAAGCCGGAGCAAGCCGCTGCCGGAGGCCGACACACCCAAGCAGGTCGTGACGAACATGCACACGGCCCTGCGGAACGGCAACAAGGACGCCCTGGTGGCGTGCTTCGACGCGGCGCCGGAGGAGAAGGAGCTGCTCGAGGCGGCGGCCGACTTCATCCTCGAGGTGAAGGCGTTCCAGGACGCCATGGTGGATGCGTACGGTCGGGAGTCGGTCGAAGGCGACAACGAAGAGTTGGTGGCGATGTTCCAGAGCGACTGGGTGGACAAGATGACGTTTGAGATTACCGGCGACACGGCCACGGCCACGCATCCCGACGAGGACGAGCCGCTGGAGTTGGTGCGGAAGGACGGCGTCTGGAAGGTCAAGGTGGATAAGCTGCAGGTGGGCGCGGAGGACGAGAATGAGGACCCGGCGGAGGCGATCAAGATGATGGAGGGCATGGTGAAGATCTACAGAGAGACACGGCCCAACGTGGGCGCGGAGGGCTACACGGCGGAGCGGGTCAAGGAGGAGCTGAGCACGCGGATGATGCAGCTCATGATGAAGCACATGGACAAGGACTGACCGCGGGCCCGCCCCCGCTGCTTCCGGGTCGGCGCTGTGCCACAAGGCGCACGTGGCAGCATGCCCCAAGACACTGCCAAGTCCGATGCGGCGTTTGAGCGGGCGAAGCGCGTGCTTATCGGCGGGGTGAGCTCGCCCGTCCGGGCGTTCCTCGCCGTCGGGGGCACGCCGCCCGTCATCGCCTCCGCCGCCGGCTGCCGAATCGTCGACCTCGACGGCAACGAGTACGTCGACTACGTGGGCAGCTACGGCCCCGCGATTCTGGGGCACGCGCCGCCGGCCGTCGTCGAGGCCCTCGCCCGTGCCGCCGAGCGCGGCACCAGCTACGGCGCCCCTACCGAGGCCGAGACCGCCCTCGCCGAACAGATCCTCGCCGCGCTGCCGTCCGCCGA
>CAZMDT010000577.1:0-1708 GCA_964564965.1 uncultured Planctomycetaceae bacterium
CGCCCATATTCCGGGCGCGAGCGGATGAACTGCACGAGCGCCCACAGTTGCCCGTAGTACCCAACGGCCCGCTCGGCGCCGGCCTTGACGGCGTCGTGGGAGTCCATCGGCAGGAGCTGGTTGAGGGGGATCCAGCGGTCCTGGACGATGGCCTCCCGAAGGGCGTTGAAGCGGGCGGGATTGTGGCTCGGCGTGAAGGCCACCGCGTCGCCCGCGACGTGATGCCCCTCGGCCAGCACGCACAGCCCCTCCTCCAGCCACATCGGAAGCCGGTCCTTCAGCCGGTGGTGGAAGAACTGGTGCAGCCCCTCGTGCGCCGCCACGGCGAACGTGCCCGCCCCGCCGATGTCCCACAGCACGCAGATGCCGTCGTGGCAGTAGCCGCCGGACTCGATGCTGAGCGCCTGGGCGTCCTCGCCATGGACGGAGCGCGTCAGGGCGGCCCATTCCTCACGCGAGCCCAGCATGTACAGCGGCAGCGGCACGCCGGCCGCCGATTCGGGCAGCCCCGTCAGCGCGAGGTAGTTGCCGTAGGCGGCCTCCATGAAGCCGGGCAGGTAGGTCTTCACCTCGTGACGGCGGGCAGTGGAGAAGATGCGGTAGTGCCGGCTGGTGACGGCCTGCCCGGTGCCGTGCGGGGTGCGCCAGGGCTCGGCCTGCACGGGCGTGAGCATGGCAACGCCGGCGGGCGGTGGGGCGGGCGGGCCGGTGCAGCCCGCCGCGTACAGGCCGGCCGTCAGGATGAGGACGTGTCGCGGGCTCATCGCCCCATTCTACCGCATCGCCCTGCCCGGCCCGGAAACAACGGCGGGGCGCCGCTGAAGGGCGCCCCGCCGCGTGGTTTCGAGCCTGTTACGGAGTGGGGCCTACCAGCTCAGCACGACCTCCCAACGGGCGAACACCGACGGGTCGTTGTTCGACTTGTTGTAGAAGCTGCCCGGGATGAACGCCTCGCAGATCAGGTGCGTGCTGAGGTACGCATTGAACTGGTACCGCAGCAGGGCGGTGATGAGCTGTCCACGGAAGCAGTCGCCGCCGATGGCGCTGGGGGTGTTGAGCCCCGCCACGGTGCCCCGGTCGGCCCACAGCAGGTGATAGTCCAGCGCCACCGTCATGTTCTCCATCGGGCTGCACGTCACGCCGATGTTGAACCGGTGGAAGTTGGTGGACATCGCCGGCGGGCCTTCGAGCGTGTCGATGTAGCCGTTGAACGCCTCGCTCCACTGCGGGTAGCGTCCCCAGAGGATGTCGAAGGCGCCGTCGATGTGGCTGTCGCCGCTGCGGTACTCATACCCGACGCGGGCATGGCTGTTCATGCGGTCCTTGAAGAAGTACGCCACCTGGCTGTTCAGGCCGAATGCGCAGACGTGCGTGCTGTTCTTCCTGCCGACCTGGGGGGCGAGCTCGAGCCGGTACTTCCAGTTCTCCCCGACCCCGCCGGCGATCCGCATGCCGAACGTGTGCAGCACGGCGTCATTGCCGGTGGCGGCGACCTTGTCGTTGTCCTTGTAGATGTAGTACGCCTCGACGGTGGCGTTCGGAACGAGCGACGTGTTGCTGGCGTACGCGATGAAGCCGATCTCATCGTGCTCGACGACGTCGATGTCCTTGTCGCACATCACCGGCAACCACGCGCTGCTGTTGGCGTGGTTCCACACGAACACGCCGTCGAACGTCGTCTGAATCTCCTTCGCGACCCACGTCACCC
>CAZMDT010000578.1:0-1701 GCA_964564965.1 uncultured Planctomycetaceae bacterium
GGTGCCAGCCCATCGCGATCTTCTCGCTGGAGGCCTCCGCGTGCATGTCCACGATGCGGATCGCCACGCCGTCGGGGATCGCCGCCAGCGCCCGGTCCACCGCCGCCCAGGGCGAGTCCCACTGCCCCATGTAAAGCTGCCCCAGCACGCAGACCACCGCCGCCCGGTGGCGGGCCGACTTCGTCTCGACCACCGTCCAGCCCCGCCCCGCCGCGGCGGCTGAAAAGTTCGCCGGACGGATGAGCCGCGCCGATTCACCCAGCACCGGCACGATCTCCCGCTTCCGATAGCAGTGGTCGCCCAGGGTGACCACGTCCACCCCGTAGTGCAGGAGCTTCTCGAAGATCTGCGGCGTCAGCCCGCTGCCGCCGGCGGCGTTCTCGGCGTTGCAGACCACCAGCTCGATCTGCCGGTCGCGGACGATGTCGTTGAGGTGATCGGCAAGGACGCCGCGTCCGGCACGGCCGACGACGTCGCCAATGCAGAGAATGTTGATTGCCATCCGATAGCCATCGCTTTCCAGGACCTCTGGGGCCGAACGATTATATGCCGGGCTCGCCGTTCGCCAAGGGGTTTCCCCGGGCGGGAGGGGCAGCGGAGGGAGCCTCTGCCGGCGCGGCCGAGGCCTTGCGCTCGCCTTCAACGTAGAGCTGAGCCCCTCGGGCAGGAAAAACACGCCACGGGGAGAAGGCGCGCGATCCCCGCGGCGCCCGGGCGGCGGAAGCGGGCGTAGCCGGGGCGCGGGAGATCGGTTAGAATACATGGAGGTGCTCAGGCCCGGGGCGAGGGAGCGGACGCCATGATCCAGTGCGAGAGCTGCCAGTACTTCCACCGCGGCGGGGACGGCGAGGTGTCGTTCCGCTGCGATCCGTTCAGCACGATCGTCGAGCCGGAGTGCCTGATGAAGTGGCAGCTCATCAAGATCAACCAGATGGTCGCCAGCTACCAGGCCACGCTCGGCTACTACCGCAAGCTCGCGCCGATGCAGGAGAAGATGTTCAAGTTCATGGAACGCGAGATGGACGACATGAGCGAGGGGGAGAAGTGGAAGGTGGACGACGAGCAGGACGAGGACGAGTGGGACCCCGACCCGCCGTTCTGCCGCTAGCGCGGGCCGCCCCGCCCCGCCCCCGCCCCGCGCCGCTCACAGCGACTGCCGCGCGTTCGCCAGCACCACCAGGTGCGACTGCTCCTCCCGGGCCAGCTCCCGCACAACCGCCGCGTCCTTCTCCGGCACCAGGCCGCGCATCTCGTTCATCAGCAGCAGCGTGTCCCGCTCGAAGCGTATCGCCAGCTCGACGGCGGCCGCGTCGTCGGGACACTCGCGCGCCATCTGCCGCGCGGCCTCCTCGTCTGGAAAGGCCCGGTCGTTCGTGAGCGCCTGGAGATAGGCGGTGTACTGGCCCGCGTACTCCTCGCGGGTGGGCTTGTGCCCGCCGAGGGCGGCGAGCATCTCCTCGAAGCGCTTCTGGTGGAACCGCTCCTGCTCGGCGAGGTCGGCGAAGGTGGTCTTCAGCTCCGGCTTGCCGGCGGTCTGGGCGAGAACGGAGTAGAAGGCCACCCCCGTCTTCTCGTCCTCGATGGCCACCTTCACCAGCTCGGTCACTTCGAAAAGCTCGGCCATGGGTCGTCCTTTGGCTGTAGGGTGCTTGGCGTCGGCCGGGGGGCGGCGCTCGCCCCCCGGGCCTCAACAGGGCATTA
>CAZMDT010000579.1:0-1693 GCA_964564965.1 uncultured Planctomycetaceae bacterium
CCCCGCCGTCGTCTACCGGCTGCGGCACCGGCCGCGAGTCCTCATCCAGGGCGCCGACGGCGGCGCGGAAGTCGGGCTCGCCCTGCACGAGGGCTGCCCCCAGATCGTCGCGGTCGAGGCTAACCCGCAGGTTCTGGAGGCCGCCGCCGGGCCGCTCGCCGACCGCGCCGGCGCCGTCTACCAGCATCCCGCCGTGGAGCGCGTCGCCCGGGAGCCGCGCGGCTACATCGAGGCCTCGCGCCGCCGCTTCGACGCCGTCTTCGTGTCCGCCCTGGCCGCCGGAGGCGGGGCGCTCAGCGAGGTCCGTGAGTCCTACCTGTTTACCGTCCAGTCGTTCGACGCCATGTTCGCCCACCTCACCGACCGCGGCCTGCTGTCCATCACCCTCCCCGTGCGGGCGCCCGTGCCCCGCGAGGGGCTGCGGGCCTTCCACGTCGCCGCCGAGATGCTCCGCGGCCGGTCGCTCGAACCGGCGCGCCACCTGGCCGTGATCCACGCGGCCGGCAGCCCGCCCACCGTGACCGTGCTCGTCTCCCGCCGGCCACTCGCCGACGAGGAGGTCCGCACCGTGCGTGACTTCTGCGAGGGGCTGTTCGACGTGTTCTACCTGCCCGGCCTCCAGCCACCCGAAGCCCGCCCGGCCGACGAGCTGCGGCGCCTCTGGCGCCGCGGCGCCGCCGCCCTGCTCGGCCCGGACCGTGAGCGCTTCCTCGACGACTACGTTTTCGATCTGACCGCGCCCACCGACGACAGCCCGTACTTCTACCATTCGCTCGGATGGCGCCGGTTCCTGGCGCTGTCCGACCGCCTCGGCCGCCACGCCCGCGGTTATGCCGAGGTCGGCTACTTCGTGCTGCTCGCCGCCCTGGGGCAGACGATCGTCCTCGCCGCCGTGCTCATCGTCCTGCCAATGGCGCCCGGCGTGGCGTCGCTGCGGGCGGCGCCAAGGAGGGCCGTCACGCTCGGCTACTTCCTCCTGCTCGGCGGGGCGTTCATGCTTCTCGAAATGAGCTTCCTCCAGAAGTTCGTGCTCTACCTGGCGCATCCGATCTATTCCGCCGCCGTCGTCATCGGCGGATTCCTGGTGTTCGCGGGGCTCGGCAGCCAGTTGAGCCGCTTCTGGCGGGCCCGGTCCGGCCGCGTGGTGGCCGTTGCCGGTGCGGCCGTTGCGTTGCTGGCGCTGGCGTACGCCGCCGGCCTCGATGCCTGGCTTGCCCTGACGCAGTCGCTGCCCGTCGCCTTGCGCTTCATCGTGGCAGTGGCCACCATCGCCCCGCTGGCGGTGGCCATGGGGCATCTGTTCCCCGCCGGGCTGAGACAGGTCAGCGCCGCCGCCGGCAGCCTCGTCCCGTGGGCCTGGGCGGTCAACGGCTTTGCCTCCGTAGCCGCCACCGTCGCGGCACCGCTGCTCGCCATGCACCTGGGCTTCTCGGCGGTGGTGCTCATGGCGGCCGGCGGCTACGCCCTCGCCGCCGCACTCGGGCCCCTGCTGCCCGCGCCCGCCGCAGCATCCCCACCGGGCGGCACTGCCGCATCGCCCGCGCTCGTGGCCAGCGGCGGCAATTGCGGCGAAAGGCATTGAATTCCCCGGCCGATAAGGTAAGCTGGCGCTAGTCGCCTGCTCAGTGCGCATGGGCAGGCGAGCCGTGTTCCCCGATAGCTCAATTGGTAGAGCGAGCGGCTGTTAACCGCT
>CAZMDT010000580.1:0-1689 GCA_964564965.1 uncultured Planctomycetaceae bacterium
TCGCCCGGCGGACCACGAGCGCCTGATGCCCGACCGCCATCGCGAGGGCGAGGGCGGCCAATCAGCCCCACAGGTCGACGTGGCGGTGCGTGCGGAACTCATCGAGCGGCCGCCAGAGAACCGCCACGAGCAGAAGCCCCGCTGATAGCGCGATCGCCAGCACCAGCAGGGCAAGCTGCTCGAACCGCAGGGGCAGTTGCCAGCGCCGCCGGGCCACCAGGTGCACCGCGCAGACCAGCACCGACAGCCCCACCAGCATGCCGACGGCCACGTACAGCTCCCACGTCGTGCCGTACGCCGGGGCGTCGATCGGCCGCCAGTCGCGCGCCGCCTGCCACTCCGGCTTCGCGGCGATCAGGCAGTACTGCCACAGGTTCCGCCAGCCGAAGGGCGTGAGCACACCGGCGAGCAAGGCGGCGGCGACGACGGCCGCGGCAAGCGGCCAGAACCGCCGCACCGCCCGTCCGACGCCGTCGCCGATGGCGTGTGCGGCCAACTGGCAGATGGCCCACAGCGCCATCATGCCGAGGCCGAAGATGAACGCGCCGTGCATGTTCGCCCACACGACCAGAAGCGCCGTCGCCAGCCACGCCCGGTGCGGGTTGCGGCGCGTCAGGTAGAGCAGCCAGAGCATCAGCGGCGCGAACGTGAATGTGACGAGGATGAGGCGGAGGTCGATGTAGCTTCGTCCGGCGGCGACGGCGGCGCCCGCCGCCAGCAGCGCCACCGGCCCGCTCACGCCCCGCTGCCGGCAACTCAGGGCGACCCCCCCGGCCAGCAGGGCGAGCAGCAGGGCCTTCAGCGCGAGGATGCCGGCCGGCCCCGCTGCCGACCAGACCGCGTAGTAGAGCACGTGCGTGCCCCAGTTCTGGTTGATCCACACGCGGCCGGGCGTGGTGAACGCCCACGTGTCCGGCCGCCAGAGGCAGGCCAGGCGGGTGGCGGCTACGTCGCGCCCGCCGGCGAGGGCGACATAGAAGTCGCCGGTGTAGCGTGGGGTGGCCCAGACGAGGCCGAGGAGCACCGCCGCCGCGAGGCCCGCCGCGGCCCACTGCGCCGCCGGCCAGTTGCGGACGCGCGGCATCGGCGACGGGGCGGTGGCCTCGGGTGCGCTCTCGGTGCCTGTTTCACGGCGAGCCATGCTCTCTGCACTCGCGGCCATGGACGATATGGCCTCCCGGCGCGGCCTGCCCGCCGGCGGGCGCCCGGGCGGCTCAGGGCAGGAACTTCTCCGGCTGCTTCAGCTTTCGCGGCAGGTACTCGCGGGCGACGAACTCCAGTCCGTGCTTCGCCAGCGCCTGCTGCTCGACGCGGACGCCCATCCGGAGCATTTGCTCGATCGCCCGCTGCCACGGTTTGTGGTGGCGGACGAAGGGGTCATTCCTCATGGCGTCCCTGGCCCGCTTGATGTCGACGTCCTTGAGCGGGTGCGTGGGCAGCGTGTAGGCGGTGATGTCGCCCGGCGTGACGCCCAGGAAGCGCGCCTGCGGCACGCAGAAGAACTCGTTGAGGTGGGCGGCGTTACCCGAGCCGACCTTCAGCGTGCGGTAGATGTTGAGGTACCCGTACGGGTCGCCGTCGGTGAAGACGTAGACGGGCAGCCTCCTGATGTCGGCCAGTCGGCGAATGAACCGGCGGCACGCCCGACTGGGCACCCCGCCCATCGACACGAGGATGCAATGCCGCTTG
>CAZMDT010000581.1:0-1687 GCA_964564965.1 uncultured Planctomycetaceae bacterium
GCTACGGTGAGGAGAGCAAGGCGGGCATCCGCGCCGGGTGCCTCAGCCTGCCGCGTCGCGCCAGGCCTGGCGGCGCGACGAGCCCCGCTCGCGCACACCGCGCAGCCCGCCCGCCACGCTCGCGTCCAGCACCGTGTCAGCATATGCCACCGTCAGCCCGGCGACCAGATCGCCGTCCACGCGGAACGTCGCGTCGATCTCCCGACGGAGCTTCTCGGTGAGCATGGCGATGAGCGCCTGCCGCGCGGCGGGCTCGAGCGCCACCGCCGAGGTCACCGTCACCTGAAGCCGCGCGCGGCGGGCGGCGAGCTGTCGGTGCACCTGCCATTGGGCGTCCCGCCCGCCGTCGGCATCCGCGCCGCTCATCAGCTCCGCCAGCTCCGTGGTGATCTGCGCCTGCCTCAGGCGGTTGTAGCGCTTCGTCAGGTTGCGGAGCATCTTGTCGGCGTTGTCGGTGGCGGCCCGCATGGCCTGAATCCGCATCGCCTGCTGCGACATCGCCGACTCCAGGAAGCACTGGTACAGCCGCGAACGCACCGTGTCGGTCAGCAGCCGGTCGAGGATCTTCTCGCGCGACGGGTGGAACTCGTACGGCTCCGGCTCGATGAGCGTCGGCGGGCCGGCGGGCGCGGGCGTCAGATCGCCGAGCGGCATGACGCGACCGACGGCCGGGTTCTGCCGCGACGCCGACACGAACTGAACGTACCCCGCCTCCAGCCCGCTGACCTCGCCGGCGAGGAACTCCTGCATGATCTCGTCGGCGAGCCGCGTGACGGCCTCGATGTCGGGCGGCCGGCCGGTGGACGAGTCGATCAGGTCCGCGTAGGACCGGTCCACCCGGAAGCCGCTCTGCTCCAAGTGCTCGATGCCGTGCTTCCCGACGACGCGGACGCTGACCTCGTAGCCGACGCGGAGAAGCTGCCCGAGCCGCTCCATGCCGATCCGCAGGACGGCCTCGTTGAACGCCCCGCAGAAGCCGGCATCGCTCGTGAGTAGCAGCAGCACGTCGCGCTTGCAGGGCGGCTCGTGCAGCAGCGGGTGGTCCACCTCGCCGCAGCGCCGGGCGATGTCGTCCACCAGCTGGGTCTGCCGCCGGGCGAAGTCCGTCAGCGTGGACAGCCGCTGAAGCCGCCGGAAACGCGCCGCCGCCACCATCTGCATCGCCCGCGTCACGGTGCGGATGCTCTTCACCGCGGACATCCGGTGCTGGATTTTTCGTGTCTTCGCCATCGCCGCCTCAGCGGCCCGTCCGCCGCGCCTCCTGCCACGGGCCTTCCTTGAACTCCTCGACGATGAGCCGCAGACGCCTGCTCCGGGCGCGGTCGAGCGTCATTTCCGCGGCCAGCTCGCGGTAGAACTCCGTCTCGCGCGTCTTCACGTGGTCGATCAGCAGGCGTTCGAACTCGGCCACCTCGGCGGGCTCAAGGTCGTCCAGGAGCCCGCGAACGCCCGCGAAAATCCCCACCACCTGGTCCGGCACCGACATGGGCCGGTACTGCGGCTGCGTCAGGAGCTTCACCATCCGCTCGCCGCGATCGAGCTGTTTCTGCGAGACGGGGTCCAGCTCCATACCGAGCTGGGCGAACGTGGCCAGCTCGCGATACGCCGCCAGGTCCAGCCGGAGGCTCTTGGCCACCTCCTTCATGGCCGGCGAGGCGGCGTTGTAGCCGACCCGGCTGACGGAGAT
>CAZMDT010000582.1:0-1682 GCA_964564965.1 uncultured Planctomycetaceae bacterium
CACAAAGCGCTCCGCCCGCCCCGTCCGCGTCAGCCGCCACACGTACGCCCCGTCATCAGCCGGGCTCAGACCCCACCACCGCAGCATCCGCCACCCAAGCGCCTCCAGCGGAAGGCGCCGGTCGAACATCACCTTCACCGGCACGCCGGTGCTGCCGCCCGTTCCCGAAGGCGTGAGGTCCGACGGCTTGGCGTCCGCCGAATGAAGCTCTCGGAACTCGTCCCGCAGCTCCACCTTCGTGAGGATGGGCACGTGCTGCCAGTCTTCCGGCCGCCGGATCTCTTCGGGGTGAACGCCGGCAGCCTTGTACTTGTTGCGGTAGTGAGGGACCTTCTCGTACGCGTCAGCCAGCAGGTGCCGGCGCTTGGTCCAGTTCAGGTGATCAAGCTCGTCTCGCGAGAGGCGCTGGTTGCGAAGCAGCCGTTCGTGCCACAGCAGCGCTCGGCGCCGGAACAGGCCGAACTTGGTCGAGAGCATGGCGTCGCGGAGACGGGTCCGCTGCGGGGGATCCCGTGTGTCCGCGCCCGCCCCCGAGGCCACAGTCGGGTTCGCCGGTGCCATCTCCTGGAACAGGCGTCGAATCCGACCTACGAGCCGCTCGCCGATCCGGTCCCAGTCGAATTCCGCCAGCCAGGTCGCGTCGGCTGACGGCGCAGGGGGGGCGTCCCGCGCCTCGGCCAGCGCCTCGACCGCCGTAGCCCTTCAGCAGTTGCCGGGCGCCCGACAGGTCCGATGAGACGATCCACTTGCCGAAAGCGGCGTACTCCAGCAGCTTTAGAGGATAGACAACGTCCAGCTCCGGCAGGCGGGGGAACGGATACAGGCACACGTCGGAGCGATGGATGTAGCCCATCGCCTCCTCCCAGGGCACGCAACCGTGGTAGGTCACGCCCGGCGGCGCATTCAGCTTCGGGCTGCCAGTCGAAGCCGGCCCGCCCGGCCCCGTCGGTCCGATGACATCCAGATGAACGTTACACCGGCCGGACAGACGCTGCATCATCTCAAGAATGAGGGCGCTGCCGCGAAGCGGCTCGAAACAGCCGACGTATAGGAGTCGCAGAGGCGCGGCGCGTTCCTTCCGGCGCTGGCCCGCATCGAGGCGCCGGCGAAGGCGCGCGATCCTCCGGAGCTGAAGCCCGTTGGGCAAGCAGAGGACGCGGGACGGAGCTGAGTGGAAGTAGCGCCTCATGGCGTGGGGATGGACGGCCCAGACGACGAGGTCCGCCCGACGCAGGTCTCTGGCCAAGCCCCAGCTCATCGCCCAGTGGACGAGGCCCTTCAGCAGGCGCCCCGCGCGTAGCTGCGTCCGCATCGACAGGTCCGGCACGTCCCACACGTCCAGCACGACTGGCCAGCGAGTTCGCGCAGCGGCGACGAAGGCCGCCCGCCGCGCTAACGGGCTCGGATTCGCCCAGATCAGCCCGCGCTTGCCCTGCCCGGCCAGCGACGCAGCCAGAGCGGCAGCCGCCGCCGGATACGACCGGAGCGGCAGGCTCCCGGGCGCCCGCGACGCCGCAACGAGTTTCACGCCCTCTGGCACCGGGCAGGTCGCATGCCCCGTGCGCCTGGCTGGAAGCAGGATGACGTCTGCGAGGCGCCCAAGGGCTCGCAGCCGCTGCCAGAACGTCTCACTGGGGAACCGCACGTTGTACTCGGTGTGAAAGGCAGGGACGCAATCGGGA
>CAZMDT010000583.1:0-1676 GCA_964564965.1 uncultured Planctomycetaceae bacterium
CCGCGTTGCGCGCAATCTCCGACCGTTGCTCCTTGGAGAGCTTCGCTGCGCGGGCCTTGCCGCCCTTCAGCCCCCCCAGCCGACCGAGAGCGACGGCCGCCGGGTTCGTGTCCGTTCCGTCAAGCCCAGGTGGCTGACGGGGGCGGGGACTGGGGAGTGGGGCGGGGATTCAATCGAGTGGAGGGCGGGGCAGGGATCGGAAGACGGGATAACGCTCAGTGCGGCGTGGGCGCGGGGTCGGCTGCGTCGTCTTTGGACCACGCGTCGGGCAGAAACTGGGCGAGCTGGTCGGTGTTGCCGGCCGGCACGAACGGCAGCTTGGCGAGCACGCTGGTTAGATAGCGTTGCGGATCGACCTTGTGGCGCTCGGCGCTGGCGATCAGGCTCCACAGCCGGGCGTGGTTGGCGGCCGCTTCGTCGTTGCCGGCGAAAAGCCAGTTTTTGCGGCCAATGGCCACGCGTTTCAACGCCCGCTCGGCCGCGTTGTTGTCGATGTTGAGGAAGCCCTCGGTCGTGTAGACGCAAAGTGCGGACCATTGGTTTTGCGTGTAGGTGATCGCCTGGGCCATCGGGCTTCGCGGCAGGACGATCTCGCCTTCGGCGTCGAGCCAAGCCTTGATCTCGTCGAGCACCGGCACGCTTTTCTGTGCGCGCATCGCCCGCCGGCCGTCGTCGTCGAGGTTCTTCGCCGCGCGTTCGATGGCGTACAACCGACCGATCAGCGAGAGCATCTCGGCGGCGCGGCGGGCGTCGGAATCCTGGGCGTCGTAGAACTTCCGTCGCGCGTGCGCCCAGCACGCGACTTCCGTCACCTCGCCGCCGGCGTAGATGCCGTCGTAACCGCCGTACGCGTCCGCTTGCAGATAGCCTCGATAATCTTTCAGCCACTCGGCCGGACCGGCGCGGCTGCGGTTGGGCGTGTAGTCGTAGACCACGTATGGATGCAGGCCGTCGCCCAAATAGCACCAGATGCGGCCCTTGCGACACTGCTTCTCGCCCGGCGACTGGATCGGCACCGGCGTGTCGTCCGTGTGCATCGAGCGCGACTGCCGAACGCGATCGATCATCACGTCCACCAGCGGAACGACCAGTTCGCCGGCGGCTCGCATCCACGCACACATCGTGCTGCGGGCGACCTCGACCTTTTGGCGGGCGAAGATCCGCTCCAGCCGATACAGCGGCAGGTGGTCGCCCAGCTTGCTGGTGATCACGTGCGCCAGCAGGCTCGGGCCCGGCAGACCGCGGTCGATCGGCTGCGGCGGCTTGGCGGCGGTCGCGATGTTCGGGTTGTAGCCCTCGGCGTCGCAGCACGGGCAGCCGTATTTGTGACGAATGTGCTTCAACACCTTGAAGCTGGCCGGGAAGTATTCGAGTTGCTCGCTCACCTCGGCCCCGATCCGCTCGCGCTCGTGACCGCACGCCGGGCACGCCTTTTCTTCGTCGCTCAAGTCGTGCTCGATCTCGACCCGCTCCAGGTGCTCCGGCAACTTCCGGCGGCCGTGTTTGTCGCGGTTTTTGACGCGTCGCGTGACGAGCTTCTCGCCCGCCTCGTCTTCGACGCTCGCTTCGTCCAGCGGCAAGTTCTCGGCGAGTTGGCCGAAAAGCAACAACTGCCGCGGGTCGAACTTCTCACTACGCGGACCGTAGTAGCGGCGAAACAACGCCTCGACCACCGC
>CAZMDT010000584.1:0-1674 GCA_964564965.1 uncultured Planctomycetaceae bacterium
GCTCCACCGCGTGCGCCATCGGCTCGACGTCCTCCGTGTTCAGCTCCTGGAGCTTGCCGAAGTACTCCAGGATGCTGGCGAGCTGGCGCGTGAACATCCGGACCTGCTCGTCGGTCATCTCGATGCGGCTGAGCTTGCCAATGTGCCGGACGAGATCGATGTCGATTTCCTTGGCCACGTTGCTCCGGTGCCTCTGCGCGGGGGCCGCAGGACGCGCCCGCCGGGCCGGAGCTGTATGATTCCCCAAGAGCCCGCTCGTGTCAACGAGCCGGCCGCGGCGCAGCTCAGAACCGTTGCGGCCGCGAGCCAACGCGATTATGCTATGGCGGCCCGGCGACGGTTGTGCTAATACTCGCGCCGCGTGATTGCCGAAGTTGGGAGGGGCAGGGAAAGGTACCTATGCCGAAGGGCGACGTGATCGAACTCGAGGCGACGGTGAAGCAGTCGCTGCCGAACGCGATGTTCCGCCTCGAGATCGAGCTGGGCGAGAAGAAGCACGAGATCATCGGGCACATCTCGGGGAAGATGCGCCGCCACTACATCCGCATCACGCCCGGGGACAAGGTGCTCGTTCAGCTCAGCCCCTACGACCTGACCAAGGGCCGCATTATCTACCGCCAGCGCTGAGCGGCCGGGCGGGCCCTAGGCCCGGAGCGACTGGCAGTTCTCGTATTCCCCCGCCACGACGATCCCGCGGATGTCGTCCGCCGCCTCGATCGGCCGGTCCGTCTCAATCCAGAAGCGGTCCAGCGCCTCCACGTGGTGGGCGTCGCTGGTGTTCACCACCCGCAGGCCCAGCCGCTCCGCCGCGATTGCCGACAGCCTCGCGCGGACGATGTCGTGGTTGCACGTCTTCTGCTCCAGCGCGTCGGGCAGCAGGCCGCGGTCGAGCATCGCCCCCGCGCCCCGCCAGCGGAACGGGTGGGCGAGGACGGTCAGGTGGCCCTCCGCCCGGGCTTTCTCCAGGACGCCGGCCTCGTCGAGCGAGAGGTACTCCGGGTCGTTCGTGCCCAAGACCAGCACGTGCTGCCCGCCGTCGGGCCCGAGGCTCAGCTCGACGCCCGGGAAGATCCGCAGCCCGCCGAACCGCCCCCGAAGCTCCTTCAGCTCCTCGTTGCGCCAGACGGCGTCATGCTCGGTGATGAACACGGCCTGGTAGCCGCGCTTCAGCAGCCGCGACAGCATCTTCTTCGGGGAGTGCGCGGCACAGGCGCTGTAGAGGCTCGTATGCAGGTGCAGCTCGGTCTTCATGCCGCCTTCTGTTATAGCCCCCGGGCGCGCGGAGACCATGCGAATTCCGTGAAGATCGCGCGAGGACGGCGGCGGGAACGTGGCGGGGCACCTACTCCCGGGCGTAGCCGCGGGCGTAGTCGGCGCGGCACTGGGCCTCGGCCTGCTCGGGCTCGCGCCCGAGCTCGGCCACCAGTGCGGCATGCATCCGGGCGATGCGCTCGGCGTGCTCGCGACGGCGGGCGAGATTGACGAATTCTCCGGGGGCGTCGTGGAGGTTGTAGAGTTCCGTTTCCGGCCCGTGCGTCTGGCTCATGCGGTTGTGATAGACGTACTTCCACGGCCCCTGGCGGAGCATGGCGAAGCCGGAGCAGATGTTGTGCCCGTAGTACTCGCTGACGGCGAGGTCGCGCCACGGGGCGTCGTCGTCCATCCAGGCGAGCA
>CAZMDT010000585.1:0-1658 GCA_964564965.1 uncultured Planctomycetaceae bacterium
GAACTTGGCCGAGCCGATGCCTCCCGCCATGACGCGCCGC
The DNA here is from genome assembly GCA_964564965.1 of uncultured Planctomycetaceae bacterium. Lineage (GTDB taxonomy): Bacteria > Planctomycetota > Phycisphaerae > SM23-33 > SM23-33 > CAZMDT01. Next base: position 41 of record CAZMDT010000585.1, read on the forward strand.
CGCACGCGTTCCGTGCGGGTGGGTGACGTAGTGATCGGCGGGGACGCCCCCGTCAGCGTGCAGTCCATGACCAAGACGCACAGCGAGGACGTGGCGGCCACGCTGGCGCAGATCAACGAGCTGGCCGACCTGGGCTGCGAGATCATTCGCTGCGCCGTGCCGAACCGCAAGGCGGCCGCCGCGTTCGGGCGCGTCAAGGCGGGCTCGCCGCTGCCGGTCATTGCGGACATCCACTTCGACCACAACCTGGCGCTGGCGGCCGTCGGGGCCGGCGCGGACGGCGTGCGCGTCAACCCCGGGAACATGCGCGGCCGGGAGGGGCTGAAACGGGTCTACCGGGCCGCGCGCGAGGCGGGCATCAAGGTGCGCATCGGCGTGAACTCCGGCTCTATCCGGCCCCGCAAGGGCCTGGAAGTCGCCCCCGACGTCGGGCACGAGGACACGGCGGCCCTCATGGTCGACGCGGCTCTGGCCTACGCCGAGGCCGCCGAACGGGAGGGCCTGCGGGACATCGTGCTGAGCCTCAAGGCGAGCGACGTCCCGACCACCATCGCCGCGTATCGCATGGCGGCCGGGCGATGCGATTACCCGTTTCATTTGGGCGTGACGGCGGCAGGCCCGCCGCGCACCAGCATCGTCAAGAGCGCCATCGGCATCGGCACGCTGCTTGCTGAGGGCATCGGGGACACCATACGCGTCTCGATGACGGGGCCGCCGCACGAGGAGGTGCGGGCCGCGATTGCGATGCTGGAGGCGCTGGGCCTCCGCGAGCCGGCCGGGCCGGAGATCATATCGTGCCCGACCTGCGCCCGCTGCGAGATCGACCTGAGCGCGCTGGTCGCGGAAGTGAGCCGTCGCGTTCGGGACTTGCCCGCGCACGTGAAGATAGCCATCATGGGTTGTGTGGTGAACGGCCCCGGCGAGGCGGCCGAGGCGGACGTGGGCATCGCCGGAGGCAGGGATTTCGGCTACCTGTTCCGTCGGGGCAGGAAGGTTCGGAAGGTCGACGCCGCGCGGCTGGCCGACGCCCTCGTCGAGGAGGCGCGCAAGGCGAGCCCTGCGAAGAGCGTGCCTCGGGAGTGAAGCATGTCGGACGCCGGCCCAAAGAGGATCGTGGTGCTGGGCAGCACCGGCTCTGTCGGCGTGCAGACACTCGACGTGCTGCGCAGCATGCCGGACCGCTACCGAGTGGTGGGCCTTTCGGCGCATTCCCGGTGGCAGTCGCTGGCCCGGCAGGTGAAGGAGTTCAAGCCGGAGGCGGTCGCGCTCTGCGGCGAAGGCGGCGTGCGGCCGCTGGCCGAGGCGCTGAACGGGCTGGAGATCGAGCTGCTGCGCGGCAAGGAAGGCTTGACGCGGCTTGCGGCGTGGCCCGGTGCGGACGTGATCGTCGGCGCCGTGAGCGGGGGCGCCGGCCTGCCGGCAGCGGTGGCTGCCCTGTGCAGCGGCAAGACGCTCGCCCTGGCCAACAAGGAAGCCGTCGTGATGGGCGGCCCGTTGCTGACGGCGCTGGCCGCCGAGAACGGCGCCGCCATCATGCCGGTGGACAGCGAGCACAGCGCCCTGTTCCAGCTCTTGCAGGGCGTCGAGCGCGACGAGGTGGAACGCGTCGTCCTGACCG
>CAZMDT010000586.1:0-227 GCA_964564965.1 uncultured Planctomycetaceae bacterium
CCGAGTCCCTTGCGGCCCACGACGATCGTGAGCCTTTGCGGAGATTCTAGCCCGGTCCTGCGACTTGGCAAGCAGATTCATGGCGCGTCCATCGGGCGACGTCCCATGCTCGCAGTAGACACGCCGGCCCGCCTGGACTCTCGGGTGGTTGGCAAGAGCCCGAGGAAAAAGACCCGGAGAGATATTGTCGATAGCACCTGACTATCTCGTGGGCTTCAAAGCGTCCC
>CAZMDT010000586.1:237-1658 GCA_964564965.1 uncultured Planctomycetaceae bacterium
CTGGAAGAGCGGACCGATTGGGCGTCGGACTGGCTGACCGAGCGCTCTCGGCAGGACCGCAAGCCGTGTTGAGCTCGGTGCATCGGGCCAGCCCGCAGCCGCACCCGCTGTCGCTGCTCGCCTAATTCGCCGCTCAGCAGCATACGCCCGCCTTCCCGCCTGGCCGCCGGTCCCGGCGCGCAGGGAGCCCGATCCCCATTGCCGGGCGACTCCGGCCTGCCACTGGCCTGCCGGCGAGGCCGACAGGCTAACTCCCTGCCAGTGCTGCACTTCGCCCGGGTAGTATCGCGCAGCGACCGGCCAGACACGTCCAAGCCTTCCCACTCATGTTCCGTCACGAGCAACGCGGGCTAAGAGCCCACATTATTCGTGATTCCTGACGGTCTGCGCATAACAAAGGCCGCCGAAGCCTTGTAGAATGCGGGTGTTCAAAGACTCGCAGCCAACAGGGCAAGGAGGCCTTTGCATGACAGCCTGTCGCCAACAGCTTACCTTCGAGTTCCACCCGCGTAAAGACGTTCTCGCCGATTTTGACGGCGGGCTCATCGGCTCCGACGCCGGCCTGCTGCCCCTCCGCCAACTCGACGAGAAGCTCGGCTGGACCGCCGCCGTGGCCGAGGTTCTCGACGACCCCCGGCAGGCCGGCAAGGTCGAGCACGTCCTGCCGGCCGTCGTCCGCCAGCGGCTCTTCGCGCTGATCGCCGGCTACGCCGACGCCAACGACCATACCCGCCTGCGGCACGATGCCATCCTCCAGACGGTCGCCGCCGAGGAGGCCAAGCCGCTCGGAAGCCAGCCCACCCTCAGCCGATTCGAGAACGCCGCCACCGCCCGCCAGGTCGCCCAGCTCAACCGGCTGCTGGTGAAGATGTTCCTCCAACGGATGGGGCGTAAGAAGCCCCGGCAACTGGTCCTCGACATCGACCCCACCGACGACCCCTGCCACGGCCGGCAGCAACTGGCGTTGTTCAACGGCTTCTACGGCCAGTACATGTACCTGCCCAACCTCCTCTTCGAACGCACCACCGGCATGCTGCTGGGCGTGCGGCTGCGGGGCGGCAACGTCGATGCCGCCCATCGCGTGGTGCAACTGCTCAAGCCGATCGTCGCGGCGCTGCGGAAGCGATGGCCCGACGTGAAGATTCTGATCCGAGCCGACGCCGGCTTCGCCACGCCGAGGCTCTACCGCTTCTGTGAGGCGAACGGGCTGGACTATCTCATCGGCTTCGCGGCCTCCGAGCCCCTTAAACAAAGGACCACGTGGGCCCTCGACTGGCTGAGCGAACGCTTCCGGCGCGACGGCCGCCCCTGCAGGTGGCGCGGCGGCTTCACCCATCAGGCCGGAAGCTGGGACCATCCCCGCCGTATCCTCTACAAGGTCGAGGTCAACGACCAGGGAACCAACCGGCGATTCGTCGTGA
>CAZMDT010000587.1:0-1630 GCA_964564965.1 uncultured Planctomycetaceae bacterium
CAGCTCCGCCTTGCGCTGATCGCTCAGCGCCACGGCCTGCTTGAGCTTGTCCTCCATCTCGCTGATCTTCGCCTTGGCGACCGACAGCTCCTGGCTTGTCTGGGCAAGCTTGGCCCGTTCGTCCTCGAGCTGCTTGGTGAACGTGTTCACCTGCGCCAGAAGCGACTCGGAGCTCTTCCTCTCGGAGGCCAGCTGCTGCTGGAGATCGCCGATCACCTTCTCCTTGGCGTCGACCCTCGTGTAGGCGGCCTCCAGCTCCGTCTTGATTCCGGCCCACTGGAAGCCCTTCGTGGCGTCGTCCGCCGCGGCGCCGACGCCCTGCTCAAGCTTCTGCTTCTCGGCGAGCCGCTGGGCCTCATTCAGCTCCTCCAGCGCGGTGAAGTACGCGCTGATGGGGTCGTCCTTTCCGCCGGTGCTGGTCTTCGCCGTCACCTCATACGCCAGGCGCTTGAGATGCTCGTCGAGGCGGATGACCACGCTGTGGGCGTCGGCCCAGTTCCGCTCCTCGGCGCGGCTGCGGTAGCTGTCCGGGCCGGCCGCCGTCTTCCCCTCCTGCCCCAGCTTGTCCGCCACCACCGGATGGTCCAGCTCCCGGTCCTCGGCCAGGCTCTGCCGCTCCTGCTCCGCCTTCGCCGTCGACTGCCGGGCGTCGTCCATCTTCGTGTAGAACAGCACCGCCAGCGTCGTGGAGACCAGGAACAGGAACACGAAGACAATCACGAGATACGGCGGCTTCGGGCGCCGATGGACTACACGTGCCATGGGTCAGCTCCTCTGATGATGTTCACGGGCGGTTCGGGCATCGCGAACGGGCTGCCATGGATGCATAAGGCCGGTCCGCCGCTGCGGCGCGCCGGAACCGCCGCGCCCGGTCCACGCCGCCAGTATCCGTCAGCGCCGGCCCGCCGGTCAACTTCTTTTTGCCCCCTCAGCTTCCGAGCCGCCGGCGGAGCAGCTTCTGCACCTCCCCAGGCGGGGCCGCCCCGCGCGACCGCTGCATCACCCGCCCCATCAGGAAGCCGAACGCCTTCTTCTGCTTCTTCCCGCCGGCCCTGACGTCGGCCACCGCCTGCGGGTTCGCCGCGATCGCCTCCTCCACCCATGCCTCGAGCTGCCCGGCGTCCGTCACCGCCAGCAGGCCCTCCGCCTCGGCGATTTCACGCGGCGGGGCGTCCGATTCCGTCAGTCTGTCGAAGATTCTCGCGGCGGCGGTGGCGTTCACGTCCCCCGCCTCGATCATCCGTGCGAGTTCGGCAAGCCTCCGGGCCGTCACGCCCACCTCGGCGACGGTGCAGCGGCGCTCGTTGGCCAGGGCCGCCCCGCGCCCCAGCAGCAGGTTCACGCAGCGCTTCGGGTCCGCCCCGGCGCGCACGGCGGCATCCAGCAGGTCGCCGGTGGGAGCGTCCTGTGTGAGGGCGTCGGCCTCCTTGAGCGTCAGGGCGTAGTCGTCCACGTAGCGCTGGCGCCGCGCCAGCGGCAGCTCGCCGACGGACGCCGCCACGCGCTCGCGCCACGCGTCATCGACGACCACCGGCACCAGGTCGGGCTCGGGGAAGTACCGGTAGTCGTGGGCCTCCTCCTTCTCCCGCTGGAAGACGGTCTGCTCCGAGGCGTCGTCGTAGCCGCGGTT
>CAZMDT010000588.1:0-1630 GCA_964564965.1 uncultured Planctomycetaceae bacterium
GGTGACCGGCAAGATCCGCACGCTGGGCGTCCACTCCAAGGGGCTCCAGGGCACCTGGGAGGTGAACCGGCTGACGGTCGTCCTGAGCGAAGGCGCCGTGGGCCCGATGCCCGAGGCGCCCCCGCCCGCGCCGCCGGCGGCGACGACGAAGCCCGCCACGGAGCGGCCTGCCCCGAAGCCGCTGACGCCTGAGGAGGAGGCTGAGCGGAAGCGGAGGCTTGCGATGCGGTACCTGTCGTTCGGCATGCGGAAGGAGGCGGAGGAGCTTCTGGCGTCGATCCGCCCGTCGGCGGCGACCACCCAGCCGACGACGCAGGCCACCCAGCCGGCAGGCGCCGACGAGGAGCCGTACACGCCGGAAGAGCTGGCGGACCAGCAGCTCCAGATGGCCCGGAACTACCTGAACGTCGGCCTGACCGAGAAGGCACAGATGGTTCTCAGAGCGGTTGTGGAGGAGTTCCCGGAGACGCCGGCGGCGGCAGAGGCCCAGAAGGAGCTGGACAAGCTGGAGAGCAGCAACTGACCGGCCGCCGCGCGGGAAAGCCCTGATCAGCCGGAGAACTTCCGGACACGCAGCTCGGGCTCGTAGACGCCTTCGACGGCCGGGGCGGCGGGCTCCGTCGGCGTCGAGTCACCCCAGGACGTCATCTCCCGAAGGGCCGTCTCGATGACAGGCGTGTCGATTCGCGTGGTGCCCTGGGCGTAGGCGGTCAGCAGCGCGTTGTCGCAGAGGGTGTTGATCAGCCGCGGCACGCCGTGCGTCGCCGCGTAGATCGCCTCGACCGCCTGCAGCGTGAACTGGAGGGGGCAGCCGTTGTGCGAGGCCACCTTCCGCCGGTGCAGGATGTACTTCGCGGTGTCGCGCAGCCCCATGGAGCCCAGATGGTAGCTCAGGGCGACGCGCTGCTGGAGCGATTCCCACTTCGGTTCGGCAAGGCGACTCCGCAGCTCGGGCTGGCCGATGAGGACGATCTGGAGCAGCCGTCGCCCGTCGCGCTGCCAGTTCCACAGCAGGCGGGTCGCCTCCAGGGCCTCGTCGCCCATGCCCTGGGCCTCATCGAGCAGCACCGCCACCACGCGGTCGTGGCGACAGAGGCGGGTCAGGCGCTGCTTGAGCTGCTCGGTGAGCGTCAGGCGGTCGGCCTCGGGCACCAGCCGGCCCATCAGGCCCCCGGCGATGACGCGAAGCAGCTCGTTGGCCGTCAGGGGCGGGTCCTCGATCTGGATCACCAGGTCGGCCTCGCTCAGGCGCCGGGTGAGGATCTTCGCAAGGAACGTCTTGCCGGCCCCCACCTCGCCGGTGATCATCACCATGCCCTTGCGCTCCTCGATGGCGTAGTACATGTTCGCCAGCGCTTCGGCGTGGGCCTCGCTCTCGAAGAAGTACCGCTCATCGCAGCCGTTCGAGAACGGGTACTCGCTCAGGTTGAAGAACTTCAGATACATTCCCTGGCCCCTACCTCCAGTCGCTGACAGGGCGCTGCCCGGAGCCCGCCACTTCGACCCGTATTGTACCACGGCCTGGCCAAATCGGCAACCGGCTTTGCCGTTCGCTGCGCCCGGCCCGGGCGGCGGGCCGCGGCGGGGCGCCCGCGCAGGCCGGCGCGCCCACCACGTCCACCCCCGCGAT
>CAZMDT010000589.1:0-1623 GCA_964564965.1 uncultured Planctomycetaceae bacterium
GGCCGCTCCGGCACCTCTCCGCGAACGGCGGGCCCCCCCGCCGCCGGCATATCTGTCTATCGGAAAAGTGTAGCAGCCCCCGTGAGCCCTACGCAACCGGCTCCCCTTGCGGCGAACCGCGGCTGCGGCGGGAGGGCGGTGGTCTGCCGGCCGGCGGCGGTCGCTCTGAGGCGTGCAGAGCGGGCCATGTGGCCGCCTGCAGGATCTGACGGCCGCGGGGGCAAACGGTTCGGCGGCGCGCCGCGGGCCCGGATGAATCGTATGCTGCCCCCGGAGGTTCGCAAGCGAGCAATTAGCCCCAGGAGGTGAATCATGCGCGCTACGAAGCTGATGGTGGCCTTCGTGATGATCGCGCTGCTGGCGGTGCTGGTGTCGGCGAACTGGCTGTCGCGCAGCCTCGTTCAGGCGGGCAGCGACCTGCGTCCGGCTGAGGCGCAGGTGCGCCAGTTCGAGCAGGAGCACGAGCAGCGATAGACCGTCGCGCGGGCATTGGGGAAGAAGCGAGATTCGACCGCCGCGAAGATCGCGACTTCGGGAGCTGCCGGGCGCCGGTGTGCGCCGGCGGTTCCGGCAGTTCCCGAGGCCCGGTCCGCGCGCGCAGGCCGGGCAGCATGGCCCAGCCGAAGCCCGGCCCGGCTTCCGCGTGGACATGCCCAGCACCTTGATGTTGCCGTCAGGGCCTTTCCTGACGCCGACGCGAACCAGGTTCGGACCCGGCGCTGTCGCCACAAGCAGAGCGATCGCGGCAGCGGCGAGGGCGAAGCGCTTCATGGCGGCTCCCTTCGGATCATGGATACAAGGCAACGTATCCCATTTGACAAGCGGCCCGCGGGAAAGCTCCCCGCTCCCGCCTGCCGGAATGGCAAGTGGGGGCTGGTGGCCTCCGCGTTTGGCAGGCAGCCGATTCCCCAACCGCATATAATTCAAAGGCTTAAGTCCTGGTATGTACATTGCATCAGCCATGGCGGAGGTGCTGTATGCGCCTGGACAAACTGACGGTCAAGGCACAGGAATCGATCATGCTGGCCCAAGGCGTGGCGGCCGAACGCGGCCACGCCGCCATCGGGCCGCTGCACCTGCTCGACGCCTTGCTCAAGCAGGAAGGGGGGCTTGTGGCGCCGTTGCTGGAGAAGGTGGGCATTCCGCGCGACCGCATCGTGGGCGTGGTCGAGGCCGAGCTGGGGCGGCAGCCGAGCCAGTCTTCCGGCGGGGGCATGGCCATGGACGCCAAGCTCAACGCCGTCTTCGCCCGGGCCGAGCGGGCCGCCCGCGAGCTGAAGGACGAGTACACCTCCGTGGAGCACCTGCTGATGGGGCTGGCGGACGAGCCGTCGCCGGCGAAGGAGGTGCTGACGACGCTCGGCGCCGACCGGGGGGCAATCCTGGCCGCGATGAAGGAGCTCCGCGGCAGCCAGCGCGTCACCGACCAGAACCCCGAGGACAAGTACCAGGCGCTGGAGCGCTACGGGCGCGACCTGTGTGAGATGGCCCGCCGCGGCCGGCTCGATCCCGTCATCGGACGCGACGACGAGGTCCGCCGCTGCATGCAGATTCTCAGCCGGCGGACGAAGAACAACCCCGTGCTCATCGGCTCCCCGGGCGTGGGGAAGACGGCCATCGTGG
>CAZMDT010000590.1:0-1623 GCA_964564965.1 uncultured Planctomycetaceae bacterium
AAGCTTCAATGTGGTCACCTTGGCCTTCTTGGGGGAGACGGGCTTGACGGACCCCAGAACCGCCACGAGCGCCGCCGCGCCCGAGGCGCCGCTGAAGTCCACGGCGAGCGCCGCGCCGTGCTCGTCGGCCAGCTCCATCGAGCCGTCGCGTGCGGCGCGGAAGTGCGTCGTCTTCCCGCGAAGGCCGCCGAAGGTGAGCTTCTCGCCCAGGCCCCAGACGACCGTCCCCGCGCGGACCCTTCCGCTCTTGTACCCGCCCGGGCCTCGCTTCAGCAGCGTGGTGACGAGGACGTCGTCCTTGTCCTGCCAGCGGCTGCGGGCGACGTAGTAGCCGTGGATGTCGTCCACCATCACCTTCGGCAGGACCTCGTCGGGGTCGAGCGTCTCCGCCGGCCAGTTGACGAAGGCGTAGACCGCCAGGTGCGGGTAGTAGTCGGCGTTGTAGGTCTTCTCGCCCTCGCGCTCGACGAAGTGGTCGTAGATCCATGCCATCGCCTGCGCCTCGCGCGGCAGGACGGCGCCCATGCCTTCGGCGAAGTCGCCCATGTGCGAGACGATCGGACGCTGGTAGAGGTTGTCGTTGCCGTAGTCGCCGCGGTGGGGGATCATCGGCTTGCTGGGCACGGGGATGTACTTGCCGGCCTTCTCGTCCATCCACTTGCCGGTCGGCACGATGGTGTGCATCAGGTGCAGCACGGTGTAGCGCCCGTGCGGGCGGGGGGAGATGTAGTCCTTCCCGGCCGCCACCTTCAGGCTCTGTATCAGCGGGAGCACGCCGTTGTTCGCGGCGATCCGCCCGCAGGAGGTCCCCTCGGCGAACCACCCGTGGTCGCCGAAGCCGCCGCCGAGGACTCGGACAAGGTTCTTCTCGACGGTCGCCAGGACGGCGTCGAGCCGCTTGTCGTCGGCGCCCTTCTCTCCGCGGAAGGTCAGCGCCGCGAGCCCCGGCCCGAGGAGGTACGCGCCGAAGTGGTTGCTTCCCGGCGGGTACCCGCCGGCGCCGGCCAGCGACTCCAGGGTGAAGTACTTGGCCTTGTCCACCTTCTTCTGCTTCATGTTCATGACGGTGCGGACGACCTTCTCGCGGTAGTCCGCCGGCCAGGCGTCGGCGCAGAAGTCGTACGCCAGGCAGATTCCCTGGAGCACGAAGCTGCACCGGAAGCCCGTTCCCGGGGTCTTCCAGTTGTAGCGCGAGTCCCGATCGACCTGCCCGGCGAAGATCTTGTCCACGCACTGGCGGGCGAGGTCGGCGTACTTCTGTTCGCCCGTGAGCACGTGGAGCAGCCCGAAGCCCGCGCCGTGCGACATCGTGAACGTGCCGACCGGCTGCTTCGCCACGTCCCTCTCCCGCAGGTAGTTCACCGGCGCGTCCGTGCAGAAGCTCAGCGGCATCGCCTCGCCCCCGCCCAGCAGCACCTTCAGCCGGGCGAGGATCCGCTTGCCCTCGGGCGTCGCGGCACGGGCGCGCAGCGCGGCAACGTCGGCCTTGCGGAAGAGCAGGCGGGGGTGCTCGCCCGGCTTCGGCGGGACGAACCCCGGGACCTTCGCCGGCCACGCGCCCTCGCCCGCGGCGCCCGCGGCGCACCACACGCCGATTGTCAGAAACATCGCAAGCGCGATTCT
>CAZMDT010000591.1:0-1621 GCA_964564965.1 uncultured Planctomycetaceae bacterium
GCGGCGACAACGTCGGCGACGTGGCCGGCATGGGGGCGGACCTGTACGAGAGCTACTGCGGTTCGATTTTGGCGACGGCGGCGCTGGGGGTGGCGGCAGCGGCGTCGCTGGACGTAGCCGACCGCACGGGCGCGATGCTGAAGCTGCTGTCGGCGCCGATGGTGCTCGCGGGCGTCGGCATCGTCCTGAGCATCGTCGGCATGTTCCTCGTCCGCACGAAGGAAGGCGCCTCGATGAAGCAGCTCATGGGCGCGCTGAACCTCGGCGTGTTCGGCTCGAGCTTCCTGATCGTCGTGGCCGCCCTCGGCGTCTGCTATGTGCTGCTCGGTGACATCCGCGACCCGGGCGGGGGCCAACTGGTCTCGTGGTTCGGCGTGTGGGGGGCGATCGTCGCCGGGCTGGTGGCCGGGATCGTCATCGGCAAGAGCACCGAGTACTACACCAGCTACGACTTCAAGCCGACGCGTGACGTCGCCGAGAGCAGCCGCACCGGCCCCGCGACCGTCATCATCGCCGGCCTCGCCGAGGGCATGCGGAGCACCTGGGCGGCCCTGGCGACGGTGATCGTCGCGATCGTCTGCGCCTACGCCTTCGCCGGCGGCTTCGTGAACATGCCGATGGGCCTGTACGGCGTGGGCATCGCCGCCGTCGGCATGCTCGCCACGCTCGGCATCACGCTCGCGACCGATGCCTACGGGCCGATCGCGGATAACGCCGGCGGCAACGCCGAGATGACCGGGCAGTCGCCGGAGGTCCGCAAGCGCACCGACGCGCTGGATTCGCTGGGCAACACGACGGCGGCCGTGGGCAAGGGCTTCGCCCCTGACGGCCCTGGCGCTGCTGGCCGCCTACGTCGAGGAGGTCCGCGTCGGGCAGAATCGCGAGGCAATGGGCGCCCTCGTTAGCCGCTACGGCGAGGAGCCCGCCGCCGGCGTCGGCAAGATGATCAACCTCGGGCACGGCAAGCTGGCCGTCAAGACGGCGGCCGCCACCGACGACCAGGCCTATCCGTGCGTCATGGCCCTGACGAAACTGCCCGCCGCCACGCCGGCCCGCGGCGAGGAGGTCGCCTATACGCCCGTCGTCCGCGCCGCCGGGAACTCGCTCGGCACGCCCGATGACGATAACGTCTACCGCGTCATGATCGCCGGGCACGAAGTGCAGTGCGTGGCCGCCCCCAAGGCCTCGCTGCTGCAGTATATGAGCTTCTACAACGTCACCCTCATGAACCCCAAGGTCCTCTGTGGCATGTTCGCCGGCGTCCTGTTGGTGTTCCTGTTCAGCTCCATGACCATGAGCGCCGTCGGCCGCGCCGCCATGAGCATGGTCGAGGAGGTCCGGCGCCAGTTCAAAGAGAAGCCCGGCATCATGGAAGGCACCGAGAAGCCCGACTACGCCCGCTGCGTCGCCATCTCGACGGCCGGGGCGCAGAAGGAAATGGTCCTGCCGTCGCTGCTCGCGCTCATCATGCCGGTCGGCGTGGGGCTGCTGCTCGACGTGCCGGGCGTTCTGGGGCTTCTGGCCGGGGGGCTGACGACGGGCTTCGCGATGGCGATCTTCATGGCCAACGCCGGCGGCGCGTGGGACAACGCGAAGAAGTACATCGAGACCGGCGAGATGG
>CAZMDT010000592.1:0-1617 GCA_964564965.1 uncultured Planctomycetaceae bacterium
CTCCTCCGGCTCGATGCTGCCCGTCACATACGCCAGCCGCCCGCCCGGCGCCACGAACCGCGCCGCGGCGGCGGCCACACGCCGCCCCTCGCCACAGACGTTCGCCAGCCGCTGCTCGTCGAACCGCCACCGCGCGTCGGCCCGGCGCGCGAGGGCGCCGGTGCACGTACTCGGCACGTCGGCGACGACAAGATCGAACCCCCCCGCCGGCAGCGTGGCGACGTTCTCGGCCGCGACCGTGGTGACGATCGACACGCCCATCCGCCGGCAGTTCGCCTCGACCTCCTCGAGCTTCTCGCGCGAGGCGTCCACAGCCACGATCGAGCCCCGGTTCTCCATCCGTTCCGCCAACTGGGTCGTCATCGCGCCCGGGGCCGCGCAGAAGTCCAGCACGTTCACCCCCGGCTGGAGCGCGGCAACGTCGCCGGCGGACGTGGCTGCCGGGTCCTACGGGTGCACCAGCCCCCGCCCGAACGCCCCGAGCCCGGCGGCGTCGGCGCAGCGGGGCAGGGCGACGCTTCTGCCGTTCTCGTGGGCAACGGCGGCGCCGTCGGCGGCGAGGGCGGCCAGGGCGCCGGGCACGTCGGCCTTCAGCGGGTTCACGCGCAGCACCACCGGCGGGGGCGCGTTCACCTGCGCGGCGAGACGCGCCGCTTCCTCCGGCGAGCCGAGGCGCGCGATCCATCGCCCAGATCGGCCGCCAGGTACGCCGCCGGGCTCGCCTGCGGGTCGGGGAAGACGTCGCGCCCGGCCGTGCGGTACGCGCCCGGCGCCACCGGGACCACGTCCGGCGCCAACGGCGGCGGGCCCTCGGTCAGCGGCGACACGTTCTTCGCCACGGTCCGGAGGACGCCTCGGACGAGCTTGTTCTGTCGCTTGTGGTGGTGCCGGACCGCCTGGTCGGCGGCTTCGTCGGCGGGCGCCTCGCTCGGCTCGCGGTCGAGGAAGAGCAGCCGGTACAGCCCCACGTAGAGGATCTCGTCGAGCGGCGTCGGCAGCCGGCGGTCCGGACGGTCCAGGAACGCCCCCAGCACCGCGCGGATCGTCCCCAGCGCCAGTTCGGCCGCCAGGGCCCGCTCGCCCGCCGACAGCCGGCTCCCGGAGAGCAGGCGGCGCAGCCGGCCCCAGAGGTTCGACGACCGGTGCCGCAAGGCCTCCACGGCAATGTCCGGCGCGCTGTCGAGTGGCGTCTCCATTACCGCCCCGTCGAGAGGAACCGGTCCCCCTCGGTCACGCGGTAGCCGTTCACGAAGTCGCGCCACGACATCCCGCGCCGCCCCGCCGGGCGAATCTCGACGACGCCCAGTCGGCCGCTGCCCGTGGCGACCAGGCCCTCGGCGTCGATCGAGCCTGGCGTGCCGACGGCGGCGCCCTCGGCGACCTGCGCCCGGGCCAGCGTCACCGCCGTCTCGCGCCCGTCCGCCCGGCGGAGCACCGCCCGCGCGCCCGGCCACGGCCACGTGCCGTGAACCCGGTTGCGGATCGTCTCGGCGCCCGCCGACCAGTCCAACACGCCGTCGGCCTTGGTCAGCTTCGGCGCCAGGGTCGCGAGGGACTCGTCCTGCGGACGGCACTCGGCGCGCCCGCTCGCCAGCAGGTCCAGCGTGTGGCAGACCG
>CAZMDT010000593.1:0-1611 GCA_964564965.1 uncultured Planctomycetaceae bacterium
GCCCCGACGATGACGTCGGCATAGCCGTCGCCGTTCACGTCCCCCGCCGTACCCACGGCGTAGCCAAAGAAGGCCAACGCCTGGTCGCTCTCCGCCGTCCAGTCCGCCGTCGCGCTCAGGCCACTTGCCGAGCCGTGATAGACGTAGGCCCGCCCCTCGTACGCCTGCCCGCCGCTATAGGCGTATGCCCCGACGATGACGTCGGCATAGCCGTCGCCGTTCACGTCCCCCGCCGTGCCTACAGAGATGCCAAAGAAGCTACCTCCCTGGCCACCGTCTGCCGTCCAGTCCGCCGACCCGCTCAGCCCGTTCGCCGAGCCATGGTAGACAAAGGCCTGCCCACCGTCGTAGCGGTACGCCCCGACGATGACGTCGGCGTACCCGTCGCCGTTCACGTCCCCAGCCGTGCCCACGGCGGAAGCAAACAAGGCATACGCCTGGTCGCTCTCCGCCGTCCAGTCCGCCGAGGCGCTCAAGCCCGAGGCCGAGCCGTGGTAGACGTACGCCCGCCCCTCGTTCGTCTCCCCGTCGTCATAGTAGGGCGCCCCGACGATCACGTCGGCGTAGCCGTCGCCGTTCACGTCCCCCGCCGTACCCACAGAGATGCCAAAGCGCGCAGCCTCCTGATCGCTCTCCGCCGTCCAGTTCGCCGTCGCGCTCAACCCGTTCACCGAGCCGTAGTACACGTACGCCCGCCCCTCGTTCGTCTGCCCGCCGTCATAGTAGTACGCCCCGACGACGACGTCGGCATAGCTATCGCCGTTCACGTCCCCCGCCGTGCCCACGGACCAGCCAAACAAGGCACTCGCCTGGTCGCTCTCTGCCGTCCAACCGGGCGATGTGAGGAGGGGATCGACCGTGATCGGGTAGATGGCGTCTGTGTCGTCGACGATGATCCGGATGACCTGCTGCACGTCGCCTGACGCCCGCTCGACGGGAACGAGGATCAGGGCAGCGGGGAGGGCACGACCCACAGCGTCATAGGCGCGCAGGCCGCCGTAGCGCAAGACGCGCACCCCACCCGGCGTAGTGAACTCGACCCCCACCTCGTCCGATCCCAGCCGGTTGGCCGGATCGTCGGGCGCGACCTCGGGCGCCGGGCCGACGGAGAGGGGGAGGTCGATCTCCCAGGGAGCGGTCAGTGTCTCGGTCGACGTCCGTCCCAACCCATCCGCCAGATCCGGTGCCAGGTCGCCCGAGACCGCCAGCTCCAGCACCAGGTACCCGCCCGAAGCCCCGGCAGGCGCCGCGTCGATCGTGAACCCCTGCTTCAGCCCCTGCTCGTCGTTGACGTACCACTCGGTGACCCCGCCGCGGCGATACTCGACGCCGTTGCCGACGACGTTCAGTTCCGCCTCCCCCACCGGCCGCACGTCGCCCTCGTAGCCATAGCCCGCCAGGCTGACGCCCAGCTCCCAGGTGGGTACCTCCTCGGTGCGGCGGATGACGCGGATGCCCTCTGCCGTAAAGTAGGTGCGCAGGTCGTGCGCGCGGTTGGGCGCCTGGTACGCCGCCGGCAGGTCGTCGAGGTAGGTCCGGTCCTGCCACGTGACGTGGTACTCGGACCGGCGGATCTCTTCCTGCACGCGGCTCCACCAGTCTTGCGGCACG
>CAZMDT010000594.1:0-1609 GCA_964564965.1 uncultured Planctomycetaceae bacterium
GGCCGGTGTTCTCGCCGGCGGAGTGGCGTTCCTCGACGCCCCGCCGCGCAAGCCAAGGCCCGGATGTGCGGGGTCCCCGTCATGATGCTTGAGTGTCGCGCGCGGGCGGCGGGGACGCAAGGCGGAAGAGAACAACGAACCCGGCGCGCCGGGAAATGCCGAAGTCCGAACGTCGGAGCCGCCTTCGGCCCCCCCTTCTCCGTCCCTGGCCCCTCCTTCGCCCCTCCTTCGCCCCTCCTTCGCCCCTCATCCGCACCTCCTTCGCCAAGTCGACGGAGGGCTAGGGAGGGCTTCGACGGGCCACTTGCCGGCGGAAGAGGCGGACGGTCTCGGGGCGGAAGGTGCAGGGCACGGCCGCAGCGGGGGTGTAGATGAGCGTGTCGCCCGCCTGCTGCGCGCGATCGCGGTACAGCGGCACGAACTCCGGCGGAACGGGCCAGTCGACGGTGCGGCGGCACGTGACGGCCACCAGCCTTTGCGGCGCCGGGCGCGTGGCCGCCGCGGCGCGCGGGGTGTGGGCGAACTCCTGGAGGACGACGGCATGGGCGCCCGGGGGCACGAGTGCGAGCATGGCCACGACGGCACCCGCGGCGACGACGGGCACGGCCGCCAGCCGCAGCCAGCGATTGGGGATCAGCATTGCGGCGGCGAGGGCGATCGCCGCCAGCGCCGCGCCGAGAAATGCGTTGTGCCTCGCCCAGGCGGGCCAGCGCGGCAGCGAAAACATGCGTTCCCACGCGCGATAGGCGTCGGGATCGAGGAGGGGGCGATGGGCGGGCCAGTGGACAACCAGGCGGCGTTCGGCGAGCACGGCCGCGCGCGGATCGCCGGCGGCGAGCAGGCACACGTCATACTCCTGGCGGCCGGTCGTGGCATAGAGCGGCACGCGCAGCTCCTGGCGGGCGCCGGGGGCGATGGCGAGGGGCATCCAGAGGGCCGGCCCGCCGTCGGCGGGGCGGACCAGCACCCCGCGGATGACCTCCGCAACCGCCCCGTCGGTGTTGTCGATGGTCAGCGCGGCATCGGCGCGGGGCAGGCGGGCCTCGTCCATCGGGGCGACCGGCTCGATCGCGACGATGGGCCCGCCAGCGGCCGGGGCCGCCAGAAACGCCACCATCGCCAGGATGCCTGCCGTTGGCATCACGCCTCCTGATGGATGAAGGCCTCGACGACGGCGGCGGCGTTCTGAACGGGCGTGCCGAGCTGGAGCGGCTTGGCCGGGGCGAGGATGTACCCGCCGCCGCGGCCCATCTCGCGGCAGAGGCGGGCGACGGCGGCCTTGATCTGCTCGGGCGTGCCGAAGGGGATGGTGCTCTGGGAGCCGAGCCCGCCGAAGAAGACGATCCGGTCCCCCCATTGTGCCTTGAGGGCGAACGGGTCCATGCCGGCGGCCTCCGGCTGGACGCTCTCCAGCACGTCCAGCCCCATCTCGATGACGTCCGGCATGATTTCGGCCACGGAGCCGCAGCAGTGGCTGATGACGAGCTTCCCGTGGCGGTGGACGGCGTCGTAGATTCGCTGCCATCGCGGCTTGATGAACTCGCGCCAGCGGCCCGGCCCGAGGATGACGCCGCGCTGGTCGCCCCAGTCGTCGCCGAACATGATGGCA
>CAZMDT010000595.1:0-1609 GCA_964564965.1 uncultured Planctomycetaceae bacterium
GCTGCTGGGGGTCGCGCCCCCCCACAGGCGTCGGCCGGCGGCGCAGGCCCGCCCGCCTCTGGAGCCGCCCTTTTATGAGCCCCCCGAATGGCCAGCAAGCGAAAAGCTTGAATTCACGCCCGCCGGTGCCCACGATCTGAAGCTTCCCGCGCCTGTTCTTGCCCGGAGACGCCTTGTGAATGCCCATCGGTTGTGGCGGAAGCTCTGCACGCGCCTGCGTCTGGCGGCGCCGGCGTGGCGCCTGGCTGCGGCCATGCTCACGGGCGCGCCGCGACGGGCGCTCTTCGAGCCGGAGGGCCAGATCGACGCCGCCGAGGGCCTCGGCGCCGCCGTGACCATCGAGCGCGACCGCTTCGGCGTGCCGCACGTGGCGGCGGAGTCGTGGCTGGACGCCGCCTTCGCGATCGGTTTTCTCCACGCCGCCGACCGCCTGGCGCAGATGGAGCTGATGCGCCGCCTGGCCGGGGGGCGGATGTCGGAGGCCGTCGGGACCGTCGCGCTGCCGATCGACCGCGCCGTGCGCACCGTCGGCTACCCGCGCCTGGCCGAGGAGTATCTCGGCCGGATCGACGGCGACACGCGCGCGGAACTGGCCGCCTATGCCGAAGGCGCCGCCGAGGCCATCCGACGGCGCCGGGAGGCGGGGCGCCTGCCCGTGGAGTACGCCGTCTTCCGGCTCGCGCCGGAGCCGTGGCGCGTGCTGGACAGCCTGGCGCTGTCGCGTGTGGCCTGCACCGACGTCAACCTGTCGAACAAGCCGCTGATGACGCTGCTGACCGAACGCTGTCCCGCGGCGCTCCGCCGGCTCATCCTGCCCCATGAGCTGCCCATGCAGGATCCCGGGGCCGCGGGGGCCGGGGCGGCCGCTGAGGCCACCTGGGGTTCGAACGCCTGGGCGGTCGCGGGCTCTCGCACGGCCGACGGCCGGCCCCTCGTCGCCACCGACCCGCACGTCGGCATCCAGGCGCCGACGCTTTGGTACGCCGCAGCCGTGCGGATCACCGGCACCGGCGAGGCCGTCGCCGGGCTCACGGTGCCCGGCTGGCCGTTTTTCGTCCTCGGACGCAACCGGCGTCTCGCCTGGGGCGGCACGAACATGCTCGCGGAGTCCGCGGACCTGTTCCACGAGCACATCGCCGGCGACACGTACCTCCAGGCCGGGCACCGGCGGGCGCTCGAGAGCCGCGAAGAGGCGATCCCCCTGCGGGGAGGGCGCCACGCCCGGTGCCGTGTCCGCAGCACGTGCCGCGGGGTGCTGATCTCCGACGTGCCGCTGCTGCGCCGGCTGCTGGGAACGGCGGAGGGAGTCGGGGTCTCGCTGGCGTGGCCGGCGGCGCGGATCGATTCGGACGAGTTGACCGCCTTTCGGCGCCTGAGCCGCGCCGGAAGCGTGCATGAGTTCGGCGAGGCGCTGCGCTCGTACGGCCAGTGTGCCCTGACGTTCATCGCCGCCGACGTGGAGGGGCACATCGCGCAGTTCCCCACGGCGGCGCTGCCGGTCCGCTCCCGCGCCCCGAGAGGCACGATCCGCGACGGGACCGCCCCGGACGAGGACTGGCTGCGCGTGGCGTTCCCCGGCGAGCTGCCCGCGTGCGTCGATCCGCCGGAG
>CAZMDT010000596.1:0-688 GCA_964564965.1 uncultured Planctomycetaceae bacterium
CGTCAGGCCGTACCCCTTCATCCCGCGGGCGAGGCGGTCGTGGTGCAGGTAGCGGCCGGACTGCTCGACGAACCGCCGGGCGGCCGCCAGCACGTCGTCCGCCGGCGGGCCGGAGGAGCCCTGTTCGCCCGCCGCAACCTGCGAAAGCAGCAGCACCAGCGTCGCGGTCGGGATCAGGCGGCTCATCTCGGTCTCCTCGGGGCAGCGCTTTGGGGCAGGCCATGCTAGATTCGCCCCCGGCGGCGCACAAGCGAAAAGCACACCCGCGGCCCGGCGGCGAAAACCCCGTGCCACGCGGCGGGCGTTGCTTTATGATTGTAATCAGCACCCGGACCGCCCGTTAAGCCGGGCAGAGGAGAACGCAGTGAAGGCCACATGCGTTGGGATGGCGGCCATGGCGATGGTGCTGGTCGCGGCCCCGGCCGTCGCGCAGGACGGCTTGGGCGCCGCGGAGATCACCAAGCTCGCCAAGCGGATCGAGGACAGCGGCAAGGCCTGGGTCGAAGGCCGGGGCGAGGACGCGGACCTTCCCGATGAGCTGAAGGCCGTCACCTACGACAAGGACTCCGTGCCCCCCCTGCGGGTGCAGCTCGCCGCTCGCCGGGGAGACCCGGTGGACCTGTACGTGGCCAACCGGCTCCTGGAGCCCATGCTGCGGGCTCAGGCGGAGGTCATCCGGCTCATCGTT
>CAZMDT010000596.1:698-1607 GCA_964564965.1 uncultured Planctomycetaceae bacterium
GGTCAGGAGGGTCCAGTCGCGGGCGCGAATGCGCCCGCTGCCGCAATACCCGAAGGCCTACCTCGAGCGCCTGAAGCTGCCCCAGTACGAGGGCGCGGTGCCTCCGGAGAAGATGATGGCCGACGTGACGCGGATCGAGGCACTGCGGAAGCAGAAGCTGGAGACGGACCGGAAGATCGCGTACCACAACGCGGAGTCGGCCGAGCTCACGCGGATGACGGCCAAGCTGATGCTCTACGCCGGCGAGCCGAGCTACGACGGGCAGGTCGTCGACCTGCTGGTGCAGGAAGAGCATGACGGGCACCAGAGCTTCGTGGAGATCCTCGAGGCGATTCGCAAGGAGGCGCCGCGGCTGGACCTCCGGCGCGCGCAGACCTATTACACCGGCCTTCAGAAGCTGGGCGTTCAGTACCGCATGGCCAAGAAGGCCTATTGCGACTACACCCGCCCGGTCCTCCAGGCCAGCGACAACAGCGGCTACGGCAACCCCAAGGTCGAGTACCCCGGCATACTCATCCTCAACACCGTGAACCAGCTCGCCCCGATAGCCAGGAACCCGGCCATGGTCGTGCCCTCCAAGCGCGACGTGGACCGCGTGAACCAGCCCCCGCCGCAGCCTGGCAAGAAGGGGCGCTAGCCCACACTATTCACGAAAGCCACGCTTTCGTTCATAATGTGCCGACAAGAAAGCACTTGCTTTCCTGTCGGCTTCGGCTCGGCGCTTCGCGCCTCGCTCAGGACTTGCCCTGAGCGAAGGGCCGAAGGCGCGGAGTCGAAGCCCGAAGGGCGGGTCATCCACGAAACCCCCCCCGTTTAGTGGGTGACCCCGGCCAGCGCGCGCGCGGGTGCACCCCCGAGGTACCGGCGGCACGGCACGGAACAGCACGCTCATGGACACGGCCTCCCCGC
>CAZMDT010000597.1:0-1601 GCA_964564965.1 uncultured Planctomycetaceae bacterium
TGAGGGAGCTGGGGCTCGAACCCAGGACCTACGGCTTAAAAGGCCGTTGCTCTACCAACTGAGCTACTCCCCCGAAGGGGCGTGCCATTATAAGCCTACATCGGCTGCGCTGGGAACAGGTTCGCAGGGAAAGGCTCCATGCCGCTCGGCCGAGCGGCGCGCTGCCGGGCGGATCGTCTCCACCAGGAAAGCGCGGATGATCTCGGCTGGAAGGACGTGGGCTGCTACGCGGGGCACGGCTATGATACGCGGGCGATGGAGGCTCTGGTCAAGCAGCGCATGCGGTTCACCGATGCGTACGCAGCCTGCGTCGGTGCACCGTGGCCGGCTGCGCGGGTGCTGGTATGCGGCCGGCACGCGCCCTGACGGATGCCGGAACGCGCGGTCGGCGACGAGTTGGCCCGCCGGATCAACCAGCAATGGGCCTCCTGCCAGGCGGTGGAGGTCTCCAGCCACGCCTTCTGCATGGCCCTGTCGGCTGTGAAGCTGTTAGGGCATGCCCTCGATCCCGGGCCCGGACCCTTGGCGCCCACGGACGCGAAGGCGCTTCCGGGCTGGCTGGATGCCCTGGACTGGTCAACCACTCACAAGGATCTCTACGGCAGCGTTGTCCCCCTGCTGGCCGGGGGCCGTGTGCCCCGACAATGGGTGCGTACCTTCGCTGACCTCGTCGGCGCGCGGCTCGACCCGGCCGACCCCCTGGAGATTTGGTGCGCCGCCGACGCCCCGCCGTGGCGCGTGGTCAGTTCCGTCTATCACGTGCTGTCAGCCTACGATGCCGGGCGGATTTGCTATCCCCGTCCACAGATGCTCATCGATCGCCTGATGGGCTTGCGGTGGCACGAGGCGCCCGGATCGGAGCCCTGCACCGCGTGCACCGACGCCGACCTGTCCTGGATGCTCCTGCGGCTCTGCGAGGTGCTCCCCGAGCACATGCCGCAGGCGACGGCCGTCATCCGGGCGCTGTCGCGGAATCGCATCGCCGCCTGGAAGGCCGACCGAGCGGCGATCCTGGCGCAATCGACTCACCACCTCTACTGCTACCTGTGGAACACAGCCGTGTTCCAGGGCTCTGTCCGTGACCACTATGTCGGCCCGTTCCTCCGCGACACGCTCAACGACCCAGCGTTGTTTGCGATCTGATGGTCGGGGGGAAGGCCGTCCGGCGGACAGTCGGGAGGGGCTTCGGGTTTGCGCTGAGATGCGGCGGGCGGGGGGGGGATCGCCTGCCCGGCCGCAACGGGCACGGCGCTGGCGGCTCTGGCGCAGTTGGGCCGCCGGCCGCGCCACCTCCGCCCGCAGTGCGCAATGGCTCGAGCAGGATCCTGCACTGCAGGCCGGGCGCGGCGCTGCGACCACCTCTGAAAGCGGGCTGCCTGACGGGCAGGTCCGTCGAAAGGTCGCCGCAAGCCAATAGAAGCACTGGGCATGCGGCCAGTATGCCGCCAGTGACTCGGCGAAAGCCCGATTGTCTGCATGTCATCAAGAGTCGAGAAATGCCAATTCCGTTGGGGAATCGCCCTTCTCGAGTCGGCGGGCGAGGAATCCTGCCCTTCCTCGAAGTTCGCGCTTGACTCAGGGCCGAGCGGCAGTACAATGGT
>CAZMDT010000598.1:0-1598 GCA_964564965.1 uncultured Planctomycetaceae bacterium
CCGACCCGTCGCTGGCAGCCAAGGGCCGCGGGTCAAAGCGCACGCCGGCGGCAAACAATGCCCCCAGCGTGAGCTGCAGATGAGTGAAGGGGTCGCGTTTCGCGTCGTCCAGGCTGAGGTTCAGGATGTCCCTTCGGCCGGCCGGGCCCGGGATCGCACGCCAGGGCCCCGTCCTGGCCCCAAAGATGCCGCCCGGCAGATGCAGGAAGACCCGCACGCCGTCTCTGCAAAGCCGGTCGTAGAGCTGCCAGAACCGGCTTGGGCGGTCGAAGTTCGACATCAGGGTCCGCCGGATCTGCTCCGGGTCATCGCCGTACGGCTCGCAGGTCACGCTGGAGTAGACCGGCAGCCGCGGCGAGCCGAGCGGCATGTCCAGATGCTCGCGGACCTGGCCGAGCAGCGGCGTCAGCAGCGGGGTGTGTATGGCCGGGAATCCCATGTGCTGGACAAAGATCCCCTGCTCCGCCGCGTGCCGGCCCCAGGCCCGCAGCGTCGCCGTGCTGCCGCCCACGAGATGCATGTTGGGGGCGATGTGAACGGCGATGTGCAGCCCGGGGAAGCCGGCGAAGCTGCCGGTGAGCGTCTGCTCGTCGGCGCCCGCCGCCGTCAAGGCGCCGAGGTCCACGTTCTCCGCATCGACGCTCGCGTCCAGCCAGACGCGACGCGCCAGCGCCTCCACGGGCACGGCTCCCGCGGCGCAGAGCGCCGGGAAATCCCCCGCGCTCTGCCCGCACAGGACGTCGCAGCCGACGGAGAACAACTCGAGGAGCTTCCAGCCCGCCCAGCAGAGCAGCACGCCCGCGCCCCACGCCAGGCTCGGCTCCTGCGGCAGGCGAGCCCGCCCGTCGGGCTCGAGCCGGACGCGCGCCGGCGACAGGATCCGGCGCAGCGAATCCCTCACGTCGTCGGCGAGGTGGTCCGGCGGCAGGAACAGGGCGCTCGTCGGTATGCCCCCGTACGGGTCGCGCCGGATCGGACGCCATTCGAAGCGCGCCATCTCCTCGCGCAGCCGCGGGAACCGCAGGCACAGCTCCACCAGGTGCTCCAGCGACTTGCCCGGCACGTCCATGCCCGGAAACACCACCGCCACCTTGCCGATCGGACGGGCGGCGTCCCCGCGGTAGAAGCCGTCGGGCAGCGCCATGGCCGCCGTCGGCCCGCCGCGGGCCTCCGCGGGGCGGGCGAGGGCTTCCGCCGCGCCGGCCAGGGCCGACCTCGCCTCCTCCGGGCCCTCGCAGACCAGCGCCAGCTTGTGCGGCAGCGCGACCTCGACGCTCTCGCCGCACGCCGCCGCCAGGGCGGGCAGGCCCACGGCGCCGTCCGAGAGGCGCTGCCGGTGCCCATCGAGCTGCGCCACCAGCGCCTCGCGCGTGGCCGCGGAGAATAGCAGCAACTCACTCGGCCGCCGCACCGGCGCCACGTCCGTGACGCGGGGCTCGCCCGCGGGGGGCCTCGCATGCGCACCCGCCGGGCGTTGGGACGGGGGCCGCTTGCGCCACACCGCCCGCGGCGCCTCCTCCAGCACGGCGTGGGCGTTGATGCCCCCGAACCCGAAGGCGTTGACCGCCGCCCGCCTCGGCCGGCCGGCCGGCGGCATC
>CAZMDT010000599.1:0-1582 GCA_964564965.1 uncultured Planctomycetaceae bacterium
GATCCAGACCTTGTCCTTGTCGTGCCTGACGCGCTCCATGGCGCACGTCTCCTTCCCCGGGGCGGGGCGCCGGCCGTGCCTGCCATCCTACCCGCTCGCGCCCGGCCGCGACAGCCGCGCGCTCAGTCTCCCCGGCCCCCGCATCCGAGCCCGTGCGGGCCGCCGGGCCCATGCGGGCCGTCGGGCCGCCGGCGCCGAAGCCGCTTCAGCACGGCGATGGCGGCTGCCCGGTCCACCACGCGCACCGTGACGAGCGGGTCGCCCACGTCGAGCGCGCACGGCTGCACCGTCGCCAGCACGCCCCGCAGGCGCATCCCCTCCGCCAGCATCGTCCGCAGCATCTTCGACTTGCCCGCGTTGTCCAGGTACCGCCGGAGTTGTGCCGCGTGGTGCGGCGACAGCACGCCCCGCTTCAGCTCCACCAGGATCAGCTCCTTCGCCTTCGGGCGGGAGAACACCATGTCCACCACGTGCCGGTCGGTCGGGTCGGTGTAGAGGAGGTGCTGGCGTGCGAGCATGCGGACGGGCTCGTCGAAGAGCAGCTTCGGCTCGGCCTCGATGGCGTCCTCGAGGTCCTTCTCGGTGTCCACGGACCCATACTCGGCGTGGAGGACCCGGTGAATCTGCTTCGCCTTCCGGGCGCCGACGCCGCGGACGGCGCGGAGGTCGTCGGGCCCGGCGTCCACGATCCGCCGCACGCTGCCGAAGTGCTGGAGCAGGTCGCGCGCGAGGACCATCCCGCAGCCGGGCAGCATCTCGACCAGGCGGCGCTGGAGGTCGGGCAGGTCGGCCGCCTTCCGCTTGGGGATCAGCGAGATCTCGGGGATGCCGATCTGCTCCTGGCGGGCCATCATCGCGATCAGCGACGCGGTCTCCACGTCGTTCCGGGTCGAGATCACGCTCAGCCCGTACTGGAGCACCATCGAGGTCATCGCCCCGCGGACCGCCTGCGGGTCGAACCGCGTGTACCCGTAGTTCACCTCGCCCTCGACGATCAGCACCGCCACGCGGTACCGCTCGCGGAGGAAAACCGCGCTGGTAAACAGCGTCTTGTCCAGGATGCCGGCGAGGAAGCTCGACCCCGTCCGCCGCTCGACGGCTAGACGCTTGCTCAGGACGTACCGGTCCACGTTGCCGACGTCTTCGGCCAGCGGCACGACGGAAATCCCCATCTTCGCCAGCAGCGCCGCCGGGCCTCGCCCGGGCTTCGTCGCCGCGATCCGCAGCGAGGTCAGGTCCACGACCATGGGTTCCTCCCGGGCGCCCGCGGGGGCGCTCCTACAAGACGCATGCCCTCAGCGGCACACCACCTTCAGCTTCTCCAGCCGCCCGCGGGCCTCGCCCTGCGCGTCGGGCGGCAGCCATCTGACGATCTCGAGGCAGAGCTGGATCCAGTACTCCTGCCAGTACGTTCGCGGCTTGTGCGTGCCCATGCGAACCAGTCGCGGCCCGCGCGGGTTGGGGAAGATCGGGAACTCGACGCCCGCGATGCCCGCGGCGTCGCGCAGGACCGCGGCGTAGCGGCTGTGGGCGAAGGCGGCGACGTGGTCGTAGTGCGGCCCGTGGATGGTGAGGTAGTCGG
>CAZMDT010000600.1:0-1575 GCA_964564965.1 uncultured Planctomycetaceae bacterium
GAGCAGCGGCGCGAATGACCGCCCGTGCAGCGGCTGGGGCGGGTCGGCCTTCACGCCGGCGAGGTCCAGCAGCGTCGGCAGGATGTCGGGCGGCTGGACGATCTCGTGGATCTCGCGGCCGCCCTTCAGGCCCGGCGCCGCCACCAGTAGCGGGATGTGCACCACCTCGGGATACAGCGGCCAGTAGCGCCGGTCTCGCTGGTTCAGGTTGCTCTTGCCGGTGCGGTTCCGCTCGCCGATGCTGAAGCCGTGGTCGGTGGTGAACACGACGACGGAGTTGTCCCACAGGCGGAGGTCGTCGATCTTCTGGAGCACGCGGCCGAGGGAGCGATCGACGATTTCGGCCTCGGCGCAGTAGTGGGCGCGGAGGTTGCGCAGCTCGGCCTTGGTGTAGTCGCGGGCGTTGCCGTAGTTGGGGTGGATCATGGGTGTGCCGGTGTAGTGGGGGTCGTAGCGGCGGACCATGTATTCCGGCGGGTCCCAGGGCTCGTGGGGGTCGAACCAGTCGGCCCAGAGGAAGAAGCCGTCGTGCCGGTAGTTCTCCTCGAGCCACTCCACAGCCAGCCGGGCCGTCCGCGGGGCGAAGCGGTCCTCCTCGCATTCCTCGCGCCACAGCACGTTCGTCCACTTGTGCACGTCGGCCAGGTTCGCCCCGCGGAAGTGGCCGCCCGGGCGGGTCTTCCGCGGGGGCATGGCGCGCTCGATGGGGCGGTTCATGCGGAGGAAGGGCACGTCGGCCTCCTGGCCGCGGGTCACGAACGCGCCGTGGAAGCCGCGGTGGAAGTCCGCACCGAACAGGTGCGGGCAGTCGCACAGCAGTTGCGTGACATACCCCGACCGGGCGAGCAGCTCCGGCAGGTGGTTCGGGCCGCTCCGGAGCCGGCTCTGCCAGCCGTACCACGGCCAGCCGTACCGTCCCGTCGTCAGGTCCGTCCGGTGGGGGATCGTCGGGAAACTGGCCGTGTACAGCCGCGACAGGCTTACCGCCCGCCGGCTGAAGGCGTCAAGGTTCGGGGTGCGGACGGGCATGCCCATCGGCCCGGCGGCCGCGCGGTCGAAGAAGTTGTCATAGCGGAACGTGTCCGAGATCAGCAGGATGATGTTCATGGCATAGTCCTTTCCTCAGGCGGGCGACGATATCTCCGCGCGGGGGGGGACGCAAGGCGTGCGCCCGCGGCGGGCGGGCCCCGGGCGTTCGCGAATCTCCATCCCGGCGCCGGGGCGGCGGGTTTATACTGCTGCGGCCCGAAGGCGGGAGGAAGGCATGCTGCGGAAATGGGTTGTGTGCGTGGTGGCCCTGGCGGCGTCGGCGCCGGCGCATGGCGGCGAGCTGAAGTGGTCCACCGTCGAGCGGACCTACCCCGTGCAGTTCCACCCCGAGCTGCTGCCCGACAAGCGGGCGACGGTGTCCGTCCGCAACGTGGTCCTCGAGAACGCCCACCTGCGGATCGAGGTGGCGCCGGAGCTGGCCGGGCGCGTGATGCACGTGGTCTGCAAGGCGGACGGCACGGAGCTGTTCAACGCGCTCGACTCGCTGCGGGCCTTCAACGTGTGGGACGCCGGCGGATGGCGGGC
>CAZMDT010000601.1:0-1574 GCA_964564965.1 uncultured Planctomycetaceae bacterium
GTGGTCCGCGCCGCGCCCGACGCCGAGGAGTAAGCCCGGAACCGGGAAGTGCGACCTCCGAACCGGCGCCCGCGTCGCCGTTAGCTCCGGTTCCATCTGCGTGCATCTGTGTCCATCGCCGCGACGGCCGTTCCTGTCGGAAGCCGGGCGCGGTATACTCACCGGCGCACGTGGAAGGGGCCCCGTCATGAGCGATGAGCCGGCCATCGAGCGGCGCGACTTCCTGAAGCTCGCCGGGGGCGCGACGGCGGCCGCCCTGGGCTCGTCCGTGCTCGGCGCGTGCGCCGACGCGACCGCCGCGGAGGCGAGGCCGACGCCGAAGCCCGCGACGAAGCCCGCCACGAAGCCCGCCGGCGCCGCGACGGGGCCCGCGCCGCGAACCGCCCTGGTGTACGACGCGGCCTACAAGAAGCACGTCACCGGCCCGGGCCACCCGGAGCGCCCCGAGCGGCTCGACGCCATCATGGCCGCCCTGGGCGACAAGGCGCTCGCGCCGCTGCTGGTCCGCGTGCCCGCCCGGGCGGCGACCGACGCCGAGATCGCCGCCTGCCACTCGCGCGAGTACCTCGCCCTCGTCCGGCGCGAGGTGGCGGCCGGGCGGGCCATGCTCTCCACCGGCGACGCCAACATCGGCAAGGACTCGCTCGACGCCGCTCTCCGCGCCGCGGGCGGCGCGATCGCCGCCGTCGACGCCGTCTTCGACGGGCGCGCCAAGAACGCCTTCTGCGCCGTCCGCCCCCCGGGGCACCACGCGACGCCGTCGCGGGGGATGGGCTTCTGCGTGTTCAACAACGCGGCCGTCGCCGCGCGCCACGCCCAGCGGAAGCACAAGGTCGCGCGGGTGCTGATCGTGGACTGGGACGTGCACCACGGCAACGGGACGCAGGAGATCTTCTACGAGGACGGGTCGGTGTTCTACTTCAGCACGCACCAGTCGCCCTGGTATCCGGGCACGGGCGCGCGGGCGGAGACCGGCAAGGGAAAGGGCAAGGGCGCCACGATGAACCGCCCGTTCCCCGCCGGGGCGGGGCGAAAGGAGATCGTCGGGGCGTTCCGCGACGACCTCGCCCCGGCCGCCGCACGCTTCCGCCCCGAGCTCGTGATCGTCTCGGCCGGCTTCGACAGCCGCGCCGGCGACCCGCTCGGGCGGTTCCGCCTCACCGACGACGACTTCGCCGAGCTGACGCGGATCGTGATCGACCTCGCCCGCGGCCACGGCGGCGGACGCGTCGTGAGCATGCTCGAGGGCGGGTACAACCTGACCGGGCTTGCCACCGCCGCCGCCGCACACGTCAAGGCGCTGGCGAAGGCGTGAGGGATAGAACCGCCCGCGCGCCCGGGCGGCGCGGCACGAAGGGGTCCGCCCGGCGCACCGCCGGCGCGCCTTCGGGGCCCATCGCGCATGGGGCGCCTCGTCCCGGGGGCTGCCGCCCCCGGCTGCAAACTCCCGGCCGTGCGGGCCTCTGAAACAGAGAAGACGACGCGCTCCCGAAGGGGTAAGCGATGCGAGCCGTCCGGAAGCGCCTGGTCAGACTTCCGCGAGCCCAATCCGGCTCCGTAGTTGGTTGAGAACC
>CAZMDT010000602.1:0-1570 GCA_964564965.1 uncultured Planctomycetaceae bacterium
CCACGTCCGCGTCTTCCGCGTAGGGCCCGGCGGGGCCCTGGAGGTCGGCGAGGTGTTCGTGACGATCCGCCCCGGCGTGCCGGACGGCATGCGGACGGACACGCAGGGGCGCCTCTACAGCACCGCCGCCGACGGCGTGCACGTCTTCGCGCCCGACGGCCGGCTGCTCGGAAAGCTGCTCACCCCCGAGCCCGCCGCCAACTGCTGCTTCGGCGGCGAGGGCTTCCGGACGCTGTTTGTCACGGCCCGGACGCGGGTCTGGGCCTTCCCGCTGGCCGCCGCCGGGGCACGCCCGACGCGAGCGGCACACGCGCGGTAATCCGGGAGCTGCGCAGGCCCGGCGCGGGGGCGGGCGTTGACGCGGCAGCGCGGCGCTGATAAGAAACCCCCGGCCCGCGGCAGCGGCGCCCACCCACGATGACCGGCCCCGAGGAACAGATCAAGCTGCGCGTGGAGGACCTGACGAAGGACTTTCCCGCGGTCCGCGCGCTCGAGGGCGTTTCCCTGGCGTTCCGCCGCGGGGAGGTGTACGGCGTCGTCGGGGAGAACGGGGCCGGAAAGAGCACGCTGATGAACGTCATCAGCGGCCTCTGCCAGCCGACCGCGGGGCGGATTGTCTTCGACGGGCGGGTCGTCCGCGTCGCCGATCCCGTCCAGGCCCTACGGCTCGGCATCGCCATGGTTCACCAGGAGCTGGACCTCGTGGGCGCGCTGTCGGCCGCCGATAACATCTTCCTCGGACGCGAGCGACGGCGGTGGGGGCTGGTCGACCGCGGCGCCACGCTCGCCGAGGCCCGCGAGCTGCTCGCCTCGATCGGCTGCGGGCTCGACCCGGCCGTCAAAGCCCGCCGGCTGTCCATCGCCGATCAGCAGATGGTCGAGATCGCCCGGGCGCTGAGCTGCCGGGCGTCCGTGCTGATCCTCGACGAGCCGACGGCCGTGCTCGGCCGCCGGCAGGTCGACCGCCTGTTCGATCTCATCGCCCGCCTCAAGCGCCAGGGCGTGACGGTCATCTACATCTCGCACATCCTGCGCGAGGTGCTGACGATCTGCGACCGGATCACGGTGATGCGCGACGGCCAGGTGGTGCGGACGCTGGCGCGCGGGGAGGCGGGCGAGGGCACGGCGGCGGAGGCGGTGCTGGGGTCGCTGATGGTCGGGCGACCGCTCGCCGACCACTTCCCGCGGCGCCCGCCCCTCGGCGGGCGGACGGTGCTCAGCGTTCGGGGGCTGTCGGCGCCGCCGCGCGTGGCCGGCGTGTCGTTCGAGGTGCGGGCGGGGGAGATCGTCGGCTTCGCGGGGCTCATCGGCGCCGGGCGGACGGAGGTAGGCGAGGCCATTGCCGCCCTGCGCCCGCGGCCCGCCGGCACCGTTGCCATCGACGGCAAGGTCGTGAACCCGCGCCGCCCGCGGGAGGCCGTGGACGCCGGCATCGCGTACCTTTCGGAGGACCGCCGCGGCTGCGGGCTGTTCCTCAATCGCAGCGTCGTCGAGAACACCACCATCGTCTCGCTGCGGCGGTACGCGCGGGGGCTGATCCGGCGGCGGGCGGAGCGCGAGGCCACGCGCC
>CAZMDT010000603.1:0-1566 GCA_964564965.1 uncultured Planctomycetaceae bacterium
CGGGCCGCTCGCGGTGCAAGCACGAATGACGAACACGGAATGCCGAAGTCCGGAGGCCCGCGGCGCGGCTTCGGCGCTTCTTCGACCTCCGACCTTCGACAACTGAACGGAGTGACACACGATGCTGGATGCCCGGGTTCTGGCGGAAATTGGCGCGCTCGAGAGCTACCAGGAGTCCCGCAGTGATTCCTGGAACGTCCCGCGCGGCGAGGGCGAGGTCCTCCACGCGCTCGCCCTGGCGGCCGGGGCGAAGTACATCGTCGAGGTCGGCACGAGCTACGGGTTCAGCGGGCTGTTCCTCGCGGCGGCGGCGCGGCAGACCGGCGGGCGGCTGCACACCTTCGACAGGAACCCCGACAAGCACGACCGCGCCCGGGCAACGTTCGAGCAGGCGGGCCTGGCCGACGTGGTGACGCTGCACACGGGCGACGCGCGCGTGCTGCTGGGGGCGATGGAAGAGGGGGTGGACTTCCTGTTCCTCGACGCCACGAAATCGGAGACGTTCGAGTACTGGCGGGCCGTCGAGGGGAAGCTCGCCCGCCGCTGCGTCGTGGCGCTCGACAACACGATGAATATGGCGGCGTCGCTGGCCGACTTCGTGGCGATGCTCCGCGGGCGCGAGGACTTCCACACGTGTGACATCCCCGCCTATCACGGCCTGGGCGTGGCGGTCCGCGTCCGCTAGCGATCTTCGGTCCCGGCTCGGCCGGTTTCGCGGGCAAGCCGTCCGCATTCCGCCCCCTACGTGCCCTCCACGACGATCTGTTTCGCCTGCTCCAGCGTCTGCTGAATCTTCACGCGGATCGGCAGCTCGTACGGGCACTTCGCCTCGCACGCGGCGCAGTCGATGCATTGCGGCAGCTCGGCCACCATCTGCTTCGCGAAGCTCATCACGCGCTCCCGAGGCAGCCGCTTCGCCAGGCTGCCGAACACCATCGCCCACTGGATCGGCACGCCCTCGGGGCACGGCATGCAGTAGCCGCAGCGCCGGCAGAACTGCTTGCCGAGGTCCGCGGCGATCCGCTCGGCCCGCGCTTTCGCCTCGCCGGTGAGCGTCCGCCCGGAGATGACGATCGGCACGATCTGCTCGATTTCCTCCACCCGCTCGATGCCCGGGATCGGCACCAGGTCGGGGTAGGCGTTCAGGAAGCGGAACGCCAGCTCCGCGTCACCGTACTGCCCGCCGCACAGCGGCTTCATGACGATGAAGCCCAGCCCCAGCTCCCGGCTTCGCGGAATCAGCTCCTCGGCCGGCTCCGACGTCACCAGGTTGAACGGGAACTGGACCGTCTCGAACAGCGGCTCCTCGATCAGCTCCAGCGACAGGTCGAGGCTGTGCGAGGTGACGCCGATGTGGCCGATCCAGCCGCGGTCGCGGGCCTCGACGAGCCCCTCCATCGCCCCGCCGGCCGCGCGCACGGCGTCCCACGCCTCGCGCGTCGACAGCCCGTGGAGCTGATACAGGTCGATGGTCTCCACGCCCATCGCCCGCCGCCCGGCGTCGATCTCCGCCAGCAGACCGTCGCGGGTCTTCTGTCCGCTCTTCGAGGCCAGCACCAGCCCCCG
>CAZMDT010000604.1:0-1563 GCA_964564965.1 uncultured Planctomycetaceae bacterium
TCCCTCTGCACGAAACCTCAAGCAGTCTCCCTCTTTTCCTTTCGCTTTTGTCCGATCCACTCCACCAATCCCAGCAGCAGTCCCAAGGTGAGGAACGCGCCGGGCGGCAGGACCATAATGCCCCAACCCGGCCAGCTTTCGCCCAGCACCGGCAGGCCGAACCAGGTGCCGGCGCCGAGGATCTCGCGCACGGTGGCGATGCTCCCCAAGGCCAGCGCAAACCCCAGCGACATGCCCACGCCGTCGGCGATCGCCACGCCCACGTTCTGCTTCGACGCGCAGATCTCGCAGCGCGAAATAATGATGCAGTTGACGATGATCAGCGGCACGTAGGGCCCGAGTTCCTTGCTCATCTCGTACACGAACGCCGCCAGGAACCGGTCGGCGATCGTCACGAACGTCGCGATCGTCAGCGTGAACACCAGGATCCGCAGGTGCGGCTTCAGCAGGCGGCGGATCAGGCTCGTGATGACGTTCGCGCAGACCAGGACGAACAGGACGGCGGCGGACATGGTCATGGCCGCCTTCATGTTGGCCGTCACCGCCAGCGTCGGGCACATGCCCAGCAGTTGGCGGTAGACGGGGTTCTCCGGGACCACGCCCCGGATGAACCGCTCCAGCGGTGTCGGCCCGTCGTTCGCCATGCGCTACTCCGCCGCCTCGGCGCCGGCGCGCCGCCGAAGCTCCGGCAGCTTCGTGCGGATCTCCCGCACCGTCTCGTTCACGATGTTCACCACGCTGTCGGAGGAGATCGTCGCGCTGGACAGCGCGGTGATCTCGTTGCCCTCGCCCGCGCGGCCCTTGACGACCACCAGCGGGTGGTCCGCCTCTCGCCCGGCGAACTGGCGCCGCCACTTCGCCTTCTGAATCCGGTTGCCCAGTCCCGGCGTTTCGTTCTGGGCCAGCACGTCCATCCCCGTGATCCGCCGCCCGTCCGCGTCCAGGCCCACCAGCAGCTCGATGGTGTCGGCGTACCCGGAGCCGCGCCCCCTCACCACCCAACCGACCAGCGCCCCGTCCGCCTGTCGCGCCACCCGATAGACCGTGTAGGCCGTCTTGCCGCCGCCGGCGACGGACACCTCCACCGTCTCCTGCGCGATCGACAGCTTCTTGAGTTCGGCCCCCGCCTGCGCCTCGCTCATCGGGCCCAGCAGGATGGCCGGGATCCGCTTGCGGGCGTCATCGGCCTTGTTCCGCTCGATCACCGGGCCCCAGGCGACCTGCACGGCCGCCAGCGCCGCCCCAAAGCCCAGCGCCAGCGCCAGCACGAGCCAGGCCTGGACGAGGTAGTTCCCGCGGGGCCGC
Organism: uncultured Planctomycetaceae bacterium; assembly: GCA_964564965.1. Lineage (GTDB taxonomy): Bacteria > Planctomycetota > Phycisphaerae > SM23-33 > SM23-33 > CAZMDT01. Next base: position 1,306 of record CAZMDT010000604.1, read on the forward strand.
GGTGCGCCTTGCTGTTCGTTCTGCTGTGCCAACTGCGGCGTCTGCCTTTCCTGTCAGGCCGGTTCGGTCACTTCCGCCCGGCCGGCTGCGGCGCCGGCCCGCCGACCGGCGTGGGGATCGTCCAGCGGTTGATCAGCGGCACGACGGCGTTCATCAGCAGCACGGCGAACATCACGCCCTCGGGATAGGCGCTCAGCGTGCGCATGAGCATCACGATCGTGCCGACCCCGAGCCCGAAGATGAACTTGCCCTTCGGCG
>CAZMDT010000605.1:0-518 GCA_964564965.1 uncultured Planctomycetaceae bacterium
GGGGTACCGGCTGCCGCAACGCCGCGCGCGCCTTGGGGCCTGGCGGCGAGCTGGTCGTCGCCGTTGCCCCCTCGCCCGCCCGCGACCGCGCCGTTTGCGGTCGCCAGGGGGAGGGGCGCCGTTCAGTGGCACAGATCGTGTAATGCTCCAGACGCCGCGACGCACTCTATGAGTGGACGCGGTCTCGGCGGGTGGAGGCGGACGGGCATGGCAGGTGCGGGGCAGGAGCACAGGCGGATGCGCGAGACGCTGGCGCCGCTCGGGGCGGGGCTGGCGCTGCTCTGGCTGTTCGTCGCCTTCCCCACGGTCGCGATCAGCAGCAATCCGGATTTCCATGCTGAGAGGCGGATCTGGGTCGCCTTCATCAGCATGGTGCTCCTGGCCGGGGTCCTGTGCTGGAGCGCATCGATCCGGCGGATCGGGCCGCGCGTGTGGCTCGGCGCTGGTGCCGCGCTGCTGCTGATCGCGGGCCTCGCGGCGATATACTGGCAGTACCTGGCACTCTCCGGGGTCCCGTC
>CAZMDT010000605.1:528-1556 GCA_964564965.1 uncultured Planctomycetaceae bacterium
CTGGTGTCCGCGCTGCTGGCCGTCGCCATGGTGGGCGGCTGGTTCGGGCGACAGCGATGGCTCTCGGTGCTGACCGCGGGGCTGGTCGTGTCCGTCGTGGGCGCCGCGCTGCTGCCGCCGCGCATCCACGACCTCCCGCTGACCCGGCACTCGGGCGACCTGTCCATGACGCTGAGTCACCTGCAGCGCTCCCCGAACGGCCCCGTACGTTCCGCGGACTTCGTGCTGCAGGGGGCCGACGACACCCCGGACCTGCTGCGACGCGTCCACGTCGAGGCACGGATCGGCGGCTACGTGCCCGTGCGCAGCGACCTGGTCCGGCACGGGCTGGTCACGGACGGCGGCAGTGAGATCTTCAAGGTCTGGTGCTTCCCGCCCGACTGGACGCGCAGCTTTGACCTGACAATCACCGTCCCGCAGATGGCGGCCTACCCCGCCGTCTCGCTGGAGGTGCCTGTCCCCCCGCCGGGAAGGACTCTCGCGCCCGGAGTAACAGCTTCAGGAGACCGCATGAGCGTGACGCTGCAGCGCATTCGCGGTCTGCCAGAGGGCGACGAGTACCGGCAGATGGAGATCGAGCTGGCCGCAACGGGGGGCGATCTCCTCGGTCCTGCGAACGTGTGGCTGACGGATGCGGAGGGCGAACCGCTCGACGGGAAGATCACTGCCACCAGTCGCATCATCGGGCGAGGACATCAGGAATGCACAATGAAGCTGGAGATGCGCCACCCGCACGACCGGATCATGCTGCACGTGTTCTCGCCCGAGCAGATCCGCCAGAGCCGCCGCGTGTTCCGCTTCAGAGGCCTGCCCGACCCGCGACCGGGCGAGAGCATCGGCGAGCCGCCAATCGCGGTGCCGCCGGAGGAGTCAGGTGATGGCGGGTGACCCGCATCGGCACGGCGCCTCCCCCGGCCTGATCCCGCTCAAGAGCGGGATCGGTCCACCCCCTCCCTGGCGACCGCACACGACGCGGTCGCAGGCGGGAGGGGGTAAAGGCGACAGCGGTGCGCTGCAGTCGGTCGCAT
>CAZMDT010000606.1:0-1555 GCA_964564965.1 uncultured Planctomycetaceae bacterium
GCGTCGGGATGCCCATGCGGTTGCCGTAGTCGCGGACGCCCGCCACCACGCCTCGCATGACGCGGCGCGGGTGCAGCACGCCCTTCGGCACCGCCTCCGGCGGCATGTCCGGCGGGCCGAAGCAGAACACGTCGGTGTTCGCCACCGGGTCGGCGCCCAGCCCCGTGCCCAGCGGGTCGCGGATCACCCCGCCGATGCCCGTGGTCGCCCCGCCGTAGGGCTCGATGGCCGAGGGGTGGTTGTGCGTCTCCACCTTGAAGCACACCGCATGGTCGTCGTCGAACTCGATCACGCCGGCGTTGTCCTTGAAGACGCTGATGCACCACGGCTTGTCCAGCCGGCGCGTGGCGGCGAAAATCGTCGAGTCGATCAGGTTCTCGATCTCCTCCACCACCGCGCCCGAGGCGTCGCGCACCACCACGTCGCTGCGGAACGTCTTGTGCACGCAGTGCTCGCTCCAGGTCTGCGCGATCATCTCCAGCTCCACGTCACGCGGCTCGCGCCCCAGCTTGCGAAAATGGTCCTGAATCGCCTTCATCTCCGTGACGTTCAGAAACAGCTCCCCCTCGTCGGAGAGCTTCTGAAGCCCGCCCTCGTCCAGGCCGCGGATCGGCACCTCCGTCAGCCGGAACGCGTACGCCCGCGTGAGGACCTCCGGCGGGGTGTACGCCGCGAAGTGAACGTCCTCGATCACCGGGTTGGCCAGAAGCTTGCGGGCGATGGCCTCGGCGGTCGATTCCCGCGCAGCGCCCGGCGCAAACTCCAGATCGTATCGCCGGGCGGTGCGGACGGAGTCGATGGGCAGGCCCATGTCGCGGATGGCGCTCTCGGCCGAGGCGGCGACGGGGTCCATCACGCCCGGCTTCAGGTGCACCTCGACGACCCCGGCGCCATCGGCGGGCTCCCCGCCGGCGGGGTCGGCTTGGGCCTGGGCCGGAGGCGCCTCGGCAAGGCGCCACCGCTCGCTGACCGGGTCGGCCAGCAGCGCCTCGGCCACGCGGCGGGCCTGGTCCTCGCCGAGCTGGCCGGCGAGGAAGTAGAGCTTCGCCGACGCCACGCCCGTCACGTCGTCGAAGCCGAGCTCCCGCACCTGGTGCAGGACGCCCTCGGCGTGGGGATCGCCGAACCCTTCCTTCGGACGAATCTCGATGCGGTGGTTCATGGCCGCCCTCTCGCGAGCCTCTGGCGCGGTGGGATTCTAACGCCCCCGTCGGCGGGGGGCAAATCGGAACCCCCGGCCGGGCGCAAGAAGGGAGCGGGCCGCGTCGGGCTGCGCCTTCCCTCGGATGCGGTGGCGCCGCCCGGGACGGCGCTCGTGGCGCTACTCGTCTTCGCCGTTGCCCGGCCCGCAGCCGGAGCCGTCCTCCGGGCCCTCGCCGCCATCGCCGCCGCGGGACTCGCCCCGCCGCCCCGACCGGTTCCGAAGACGGATTGGCTGTTGGGTATTGCTCCGCCCCTGCATCCTTGCAGTCCTGCATTCCTCCGGTCTCCCCGTCCCTTAGCCCTGCCAACTTCTTGCGCGTTCTTGCGCATTCTTCCCGATTCTTGCGCGTTC
>CAZMDT010000607.1:0-1553 GCA_964564965.1 uncultured Planctomycetaceae bacterium
CGCCCGGAGGGATTCGAACCCCCAACCCTCGGTTCCGAAGACCGATGCTCTATCCGATTGAGCTACGGGCGCCTGGGCGTCACTATACGCCGCCCTACGCGGACGGTCAACGCGGGCGGCAGCGCCCGCAGGCAGTCGCCGCGTGAGGACCTCGGGAAAGGCTACGGCTCCGCCCGCCGCGCCACGTACAGCGCCGGCCCCCGCCCGCTGACGGCCTTGTTGGTGAGCTGCTTCGTCTCGCCGCCGCGGCGTTCCGTCACGTGCACCGGGTACGCCTGCCCGTTCATGGCGTACGACAGGGCCGCCTCGGCGTCCTCGAGCAGAAACGCCGGGGCGTTCGGCGGGCCCTGCCACTTCACCATCCGGTACAGCAGCGCCCCCAGCAGCTCGGTTCGCCCGCCGACGGCCTTCAGGCAGATCGTCTTGCCCTCCGTCTTGTACCCCAGGAGCCACAGCGTCCCGCCGCGGTTCTCCACCAGCGGCTCGAAGCCCCACTCGGCGTTGAGCTGCCGGGCCCACAGCTTCTGCGGGTGCAGAATCCGCACCGGCTTGCAGATCACGTCCTCGAGAAACGCCTTGCCGGTCCCCTCGGGCGTGTTGCGATAGCCGCCCACGTCGCAGTGTCGGATGGCCAGCGCCTTCCGCCCGGCGTGCTCGACGGTGCCCGCGAGGCGCAGATGCTCGACGACCACGCTTTCTCCATCGCCGCCCTCGAAGCGGATGAGCGGATCGACCTTCGCCCCCGTCGCCGGCGCGATCGACGACTGCATGCCGGTGATCTTCCGCACCGCCCCGCGGATGATGAGGGTCTTCGTCACGGCGTATTGGCCGTTGGGCAGGTAGACGACGGCGCGGCCGGAGTCGATGGCGGCCTGGATGCCGGGGGCGTCGTCGTTGTTGCTGATGTCCTTCCCGGCGTGGGTGCCCGGCGAGGCGCCGTGCTTCGTGACGCTGACCCACTGGCTCAGGTCGCTCGTGTGGAACTCGGGTGTCTCCTCGACGGGCAGGTTGAGCGAGGTCTTCGGCCCGTTGAACAGCGCCGCCACCTCGCTGGCGTACTCCGCCACGGTTGTCTTCTCCCCGCCGGCGACGTCGCGGTTGCCCTTTGTCCGGTCGTCGATCGCCGTGCCGTAGCCGTCGAACGTCACGTTCCGGACGAACAGCTCGCCGCCGTTGACGATGGCGGCGGCGCCCTTGGCACCGCCCGTCAACTCACTGTCGAGGAGCACCACGTGCCCCCCGTGGGCGACGTTCAGCACGGCCGGAACCTTGTTCACGCTCCGCAGCCCGCGGAAGCACAGGACGTTCTTGTCATTGTGGACGGCGGCCTGGCGCTGCCCCACGAGTTCGACGTGCTCGAAGGTCATGCTGTACTGCCAATGGGCGGCCTTGATGCCGTAATCGAAGCCCTCCACGCGGAGCCGCTTCACCAGTGCCGGCCCGGGCCACCAGCGGGTGAGGTTCAGCCCGATGGCCCCGCGCCCGTCGCCGGAACGGATGGTGACGTCCTCGATGGTGCCGCGGTTGCTGGCGACGTAGTCGATGCCGACGGC
>CAZMDT010000608.1:0-1552 GCA_964564965.1 uncultured Planctomycetaceae bacterium
TCGCTGTTCACTTGTCAAGGAGCCCAAAGCTGCCGACTCTCAGCAGTCGGCCGTCGGTCCGCCGCTGGCGGATTCTCCGGCCCACCAGGGGCGGGCATCCCACGTTTGACGGGTTGCCATGCCTGATGTTGTCTGACTAACATATGCAACGCTTGAAGTCAAGCGGATGTTGAAAGATTCCGGCGGATTTCGTTTCCCCCTCGGCCGCCCCGGCCGACCGGCAAGGCCCCGGCCGGACGTTGGCGGAAGGTGATGAGCGAGCGGATTCATTTGACGAGCTACGGGCAGCGCTGGCAGGACGAGACGGTCTTCAGTATGATCAAGCGGCGGCTTGGCTCGGCCGTGAACGCGCGAAGCTACTGGGCGCAGTGCCGGGCCCTGATGCTGAAGGTGGTCACCCACAACATCCTGATCCTTTGGTGTCCGTGGGAAGGTTTTCTACGGGGCAAGCCTGTCCCCTTTTTTCGATAGCGCATCTCTATTCCCACAGTCCGCGCCACGTCGCCAGGGCCTCGGCGAGGCGCGGCAGCTCGTCGTCGGGTGATGCGCCGTGCAGGTCGGGGGCGATCTCGATGGTGGCGACGCCGTCGAAGCCTGCCGTCCTGAGCGCCTCGGCCACGGCGGCGAAGTCGACGTTCCCCTCGCCGAAGGGCGCATGGGCGTCGCGCGTGCCGTCGTTGTCGTGCAGGTGGACCTCGACGATCGGCAGCGGCACAGCGGCGAGGTACTGCTCGACCGACAGGTCGCCAAAGTACCGCGTTTGCTGCCGCCGCCAGTTGAGGTGCCCCACGTCGATGAGGATGCCGTACCGCGGCGAGGCCAGCAGCGGCTCCAGCGCGCCCCGGAAGTGCGCGACGGCCATGTCGTCCAGCGGGAAGTCCTCCACGGCGAAGCGGAGGTCGGTGCCGGCGCTGAGGGCGTCGACGGTCTTCAGCAGACCCGCCATGCGCTCGGCGTCATAAAACCGCCCGCGCGAGTCCTCCTGGTAGGCGCGGTCGATCGTCAGGCACCGCAGGCGGTCGCCGAGCGTTTCGAGGATGCGGGCGACGTGGTCGGGCATCAGGCCCGGCCCGCCGTGGACCGTGACGATCAGGGAGCGGTCGCGCAGCAGGGCCGCCAGCTCATCGGCCTCGGAGGCGGACAGGTCGAGCACCTGCCGCGGCAGCAGCGAGACGCCGTCACAGCCCATGTCGGCGAACTGCTCCAGCCCCCGGGCGAGCGTCACGTTGGGCGTCATGAACGGCCACGTGGCAATGGCGGTCAGCACAGGCGAACTCCCGTTGCCTTCGGCGGACACCTTACTGGACTATCCATCCCGAATCGGGGCTGCGTCGAGGTGCCGCAGGTCCCCGATGAACTGCTTCGGCCAGTGGCTGTCCTCGGGCGTCTGGTCCTGGCGAATCTCCAGGCGCTGCCACGAGGTGCCATGGTAGCAATCCCTGCCCCCGTGCACAACGCGGCGATTCAACCCGTCAAAAAAGGGGACATTCTTTGCGCGCCGGGCAAGGTGATGCCGCCGCCCCGGGCCGACGATCCCGGCGATCCCTGGCAT
>CAZMDT010000609.1:0-1550 GCA_964564965.1 uncultured Planctomycetaceae bacterium
CATCGCCCCCGCCCGCCGCCGGTCCAGGTCCGCGCCGATCGCCTGCGCGGCGTCCTCGATCACCGGGAGCCCGTGCCGCCCCGCCACGGCGAGGATCGCGTCCATGTCCGCCGCCTGGCCGTAAAGGTGAACGGGCATGATCGCCTTCGTGTTCTCCCCCACGGCCGCCTCGATCCGCGAGGCGTCGATGTTGAACGTGTCCGGCTCGATGTCCACGAAGACCGGGCGCGCCCCGACCCGCCAGACGCTCCCGGCCGTGCCGAAGAACGTGAACGGCGAGGTGATGACCTCGGCGGGCCCCGGGCACGCCGCGCCGGTCCGGCAGCCGGGCAGCTCCTGGCCCACCCCCAGCGCCATCAGACACATCAGCAGCGCGTCGGTGCCGCTGGAGACGCCGAGGGCCCTCGCCGCCCCGCAGTAGGCGGCCAGCTCCCGCTCAAGCTGCCGCACCGCCGGGCCGTTGCACACGAGCTGCGAATCGAGCACGTCGCCCACCGCGGCGAGGACGTCCTCACGAATCGCGGCGTACTGCGTCCTGAGATCAATCAGCGGCACCTGCATGGGCGGTTGCTCCTGTCCCCCGCCGGGGTGCGACACGCTACGGCGTGGAGTGTCCGGCGTCAAGCACGCGGGGCGTTTCGTTCACCCGGGCCTTGCCAGGCGGCCGGCAGGGGAACTAAACTGACCGCCTCGGCGGGCGCGTGCCCGCCGCCACACGGAAGGACAGGCCGGCATGATCGCGACGCTTCTGAAGAAGATTCAGCAGAACAAGGCCGTGGTGGGCGTGGTGGGGCTCGGGTACGTGGGCCTGCCGCTGGTGCGGGAGTTCACGCGCGGGCGGGCGAAGGTCATCGGGTTCGACGTGGACCCGGCCAAGGTCAAGAAGCTGATGGCCGGGCGAAGCTACATCGAGCACATCCCCTCGCAGACGGTCCGCGCGATGCGGGCCGAGGGGCTCTTCGAGGCGACGACGGACTTCTCGCGCCTGAAGAAGGTGGACTGCATCCTTATCTGCGTGCCCACGCCGCTGACGAAGATGCGCGAGCCGGACATGACCTACGTGGAGACCACCGCGCGCACCATCGCCGGCAACATGCGCCGCGGGCAGGTCGTCGTTCTGGAGTCCACCACCTACCCCGGCACCACCCGCGAGGTCATGCTGCCCATCCTGGAGACCTCGGGCCTCAAGGCCGGGCGCGACTTCTTCCTCGCCTTCTCCCCCGAGCGCGAAGACCCCGGCCGAAAGGACTATTCCACCAAGACCATCCCCAAGGTCGTCGGCGGCTACGACCCCGACAGCCTGAAGGCGGCCGTGGCGTTCTACAGGATCGCCATCGACACGGTCGTGCCGGTGTCGAGCTGCGAGGCCGCCGAGGCGTGCAAGATTCTGGAAAACACCTACCGCTGCGTGAACATCGCCCTGGTGAACGAGCTGAAGATGCTGTTCGACCGGATGGGGATCGACGCGTGGGAGGTGATCCGCGCGGCGAGCACGAAGCCGTTCGGCTTCACGCCGTTCTACCCGGGGCCGGGGCTCGGGGGGCACTGCA
>CAZMDT010000610.1:0-1546 GCA_964564965.1 uncultured Planctomycetaceae bacterium
CCAGCACGTAGAGCTTCGGCCGGGCGGCGAACGCGTCGTCGCCCGGGTTCGGCTGGTGGAACGTGCCGTGTGCGTCCCAGTATGCCTGCCACTTGCGTTCGATTGCGGCGAAGTCGTAGCCGGCCATGGCCTCTCCAGTCGTGTGCTGCGCGGCGGGGGGCGCGACAGGTTTTACGCCGTGGGCCGCGTGGCGTCAAGGCGCGGCCGGGCGCGCTGGGGTGTTGCAGCGCCGCCGGAGGGGCGATAGGAGTGACGGCCCGGACGGGTGAGGTCGCATGGCGACACGAGAGACACTCATCGTGCTGACGCTGGCGGTTGTGGTGGCGGCCGTGTTCGCCGCGGGAGCCGTCGTCGTCGGGCAGTGGGCCTGGTGGGCGTGGCAGGGCCGGCAGGAGTCGGCGTCGGCGGCCGGCATGGCGGCGCGGATCGCGATTGTGGCGTTAGCCGCTGTTGCGTTGGCATGCCTCGCCTATGCCCGGTTCGTTGAGCCGTGGCGACTGGAACAGACGCACGTGCGGGTGGCGACGCCGAAGCTGCCGGTCGGCGCGGGGCCGGTGCGGATCGTGCATCTTTCGGACCTGCACTGCGACGCGAAGCAGCGCCTGGAAGGCCGGCTGCCCGAGGTGGTGCGCGACCTGCGCCCCGACGCGATCGTCTTCACCGGCGATGCCGTGAACTCACCCGGCGGCGTGACGGTCTTCCGGCGCCTGATGCGGCAGTTGGCGCCCATCGCGCCGACGTTCGCCGTGGAGGGCAACTGGGAGTCGCGCGACCACTGCCCGCCCGGACTCTACGAGGGCACCGGCGTTCGCCTGCTGAAGGGCGAGGCCTTCCCGCTGGCCGCCCCGGACCGCCGCGTCTGGATCGCCGGCGGCGCCGCGGGCACCTGGCCGCGCGTGGCGGCCGCCCTGGCGGCCACGCCCGCCGAGGCCGTCCGCGTCGTGCTGTACCATTACCCCGACGCGGCCTATGATGCGGCGGGGGCCGGCGCCGACGTGCTCCTCGCCGGACACTCGCATGGCGGGCAGATCGCCTTCCCGCTTATCGGCCCGCCGATCACGCTGTCGCGCTACGGGCAGCGGTTCGCCCGCGGGCTGAAACGCGTCGGCGGCACGTGGGTCTATGTCAGCCGGGGCATCGGCATGGAGGGAGGGGGCACGCCGCGCATGCGCTTCTTCTCGCGGCCGGAGGTGGCGCTCATCGAAATCGCCCCGGAGGGGGCCTGAGAGGCGCGCCCGCGTGCTACTTCGCGGCAAGCGATTGGAGACACTGGGCGTCGGCGACGGCGTGCTTCTCCCAGGCGGCCGCCAGGTGCTCCAGGAACGCCGGATCGCTGGGGCAGTAGATCGCCCGCTGGAGGGCATCGCCGACGGTGCAGCCGTTCTTGACGTGCGAGAGGAACGCCTTGAACTCGGCGCGGGAGACGTGGCTTTGGACGAATTCGAGGAGGCTGAGGGCCTCGGCATAGAACGCCGCGCTGTCCTCGAGGTCGTGGCGCTCGATGACGAGCAGTCGCCGCAGGGCGATCTTGCCCTTTCCGGCGAGC
>CAZMDT010000611.1:0-1542 GCA_964564965.1 uncultured Planctomycetaceae bacterium
ATTATACCGGCGCCACGTGACGCCCCGCGACCGCAAGCCCCCGCTACCGGCGGACGGTGGCGTTGGCGGGGAGGTCGAGCCCGGCCGTCCGGCCCGCTCGCAGGTAGTGGTATGCCACCCCGGCGACCATCGCGGCGTTGTCCACGCAGAAGCGCATCTCCGGCAGGCGGAGCGTGCACCCGAGCCCCTCGGCCAGGGCCGCCGCGCCCGCCCGCAGCGCCGAGTTCGCCGACACGCCCCCGCCGACAATCAGGGCGCGGGCGCCGGTGGCCCTGGCGGCACGGCGCAGCTTGATCCGCAGCACGTCCACCACCGCCGCCTGGAAGCTCGCCGCCACGTCGGCGATTTCCCGCTCCGTGAAATGCTCGATGCCCCGCCCGGCGTTCGGCTGGGCGGCGGCGCGGCGGGCCTGCGGACCGGTCTTGCGGCGGACCTCGCCCGGGACGCCGTTGACGTGATAGAGCACGGCCGTCTTCAGCCCGCTGAAGGAGAAGTCGAGCGACTGGCCCTCCAGGAGGGTTCGCGGGAACTCGATGGCTTTCGGGTTGCCGGAGCGGGCGGCGTGGTCGATGGCGGGCCCGCCGGGATAGCCGAGGTGGAGGATGCTGGCGACCTTGTCGAACGCCTCGCCGGCGGCGTCATCGATGGTGCTGCCGAGCAGTTCCAGCTCGGTGGGCGAGCCGCAGCGGTACAGGGCGGTGTGCCCGCCGCTGCAGATCAGCGCCGCGGCGGGGTAGTCGATGGGCTCGGCGTCGAGGGCGGGGGCATAGGCGTGGGCGTACACGTGGTTGACGCCCACCAGGGGCACGCCCCACGCCCAGGCGAGGGTCTTGGCGGCGGTCAGGCCGACCAGCAACGAGCCGATCAGCCCCGGCTCGTGCGTGACGGCGACGGCGGCGATGTCGGCGGGAGCCGCTGCCGCCTCCCCGAGCGCGCGGTCGATCACGCCGTTGACCGCCTCCACGTGGGCGCGGGAGGCGATCTCCGGCACCACGCCGCCGAACCGCTCGTGCAGGGCGATCTGGCTGGCGACGACGCTGGAGAGCACCCCCCGCCCGGAGGCGACGACGGCGGCGGCCGTCTCATCACAGCTGGTCTCGATGCCAAGGATCAGCACCGGCTCAGTCATGGTCGGCCCGGGCGAGCGCGCGTCCGGCCTTGAGGGCCTCGTCGATCTGCTCCGGGTGCTTCAGCAGCTCGATGGCGCGGGCGAGCTGCGTGTCGAGGCGGCGGATCTCCTCGGCGACGGTGCCGCTGCTCTGCACCGGCAGGGGCTCGAACGCCGGCCTGTCCGGCAGCGCCTGCGCCCGCGCCCGCAGCTTCGCCAGCTCCTGCTCCGCCGATTCGTCCAGCGCGACAAACTCGTCCGGCGTGATGTAGCCGGGCTCGTCGGGCGCCACGCCCTTGGCGCCGCCCTTCGCCGCCGGGGCCGCCGGCTCCAGATAGAACCGCCCCGACGTGGTGACAATGAGCCCGAGGTCGGGAATGGGAATGATGCTCTGCACCCAGGTCTTGCCGCGGGTCCGGTCGCCGATGACCAGG
>CAZMDT010000612.1:0-1539 GCA_964564965.1 uncultured Planctomycetaceae bacterium
CGCAGCGCGGCCAGAGCACCGACCGCGTCGACGACGTCTCCGGCGAGAACACCGCCTATCCCATCGAGAAGTCCAAGCTGCTGCGGAAGCTGTCCATCCCGTCGCAGGGCCGGCTGTACTACGTCCGCTACGCCTTCAAGATGGGCTGGAGCGTGGACGAGGTCCGCGACCTGACGCACATCGACCGCTGGTTCCTGGCCCAGATGAAGCAGCTCGTGGACTTCGAAGGCGAGCTGCCCGCCGCCGGGGGGCTGGAGCCCACAGGCGCGGCGCTGATGCGCCGTGCGAAGCAGCTTGGCTACAGCGACATCCAGCTCGCCACGTTCCTGGGGGCAACGCCGGAGCAGGTGCGCGCCCGGCGGCGCGAGCTGGGCATCGAGCCCGTGTACAAGCTGGTGGACACGTGCGCGGCCGAGTTCGAAGCCTACACTCCCTACTTCTACTCAACCTACGAATCGCCGATCACGCGAGTCGAGGAGGTCGTTCCCGCAGATCCGCAATCCGCGATCGGCAGTCCGCAATGCGACGACGAGGTCCGCGTATCCGAGAAGAAGAAGATCATCATCCTGGGCGGGGGGCCGAACCGAATCGGCCAGGGCATCGAGTTTGACTACTGCTGCGTCCACGCGGCCTTCGCGGCGAAGGAGCTCGGCTTCGAGGCCGTGATGGTCAACTCCAACCCCGAGACCGTCTCCACCGACTACGACACGTCCGACATGCTGTTCTTCGAGCCGCTGACGCTCGAGGACGTGCTGAATATCTGCGAGAAGCTCAACGACGCTCCCCTTGGCGAGCCGGGCCGGCTGTACGGCGTGATCGTGCAGTTCGGCGGGCAGACGCCGCTGAACCTGGCCCGGGGGCTGGAGGAGGCGGGCGTGCCGATCATCGGCACCTCGCCGGAGAGCATCGACCTGGCCGAGGACCGGAAGCGCTTCGGGGAGGTGCTGGAGGAGCTGAAGCTCAGGTGCCCGCCGGGCGGCACGGCGTTCTCCATCGCGCAGGCCCGCGAGGTCGCCGGGCGCATCGGCTATCCCGTCCTCGTTCGCCCCAGCTACGTTCTCGGCGGGCGGGCGATGGAGATCGTCTCCGACGCCCAGCAGCTTGACGTCTACATGGCCAAGGCCGTCGACGCCTCCACCGTCGGGCGCGAGCACCCCATCCTCATCGACAAGTTCCTCGCCGCCGCCACGGAGGTGGACGTGGACTGCATTGCGGACTTCGGGGCGCGTCCGGACGGCACGGGCGAGGCGAACCCGCGGGCGGTCATCTGCGGCGTGATGGAGCACATCGAGGAGGCGGGCATCCACTCGGGCGACTCGGCCTGCGCCCTGCCGCCGTTCAGCCTGTCCGACGGCGTGGTGGCCGAGATCGAGCGCCAGGCCCGCCTCCTGGCCCGGCGGCTGGACGTCCGCGGGCTGATGAACGTCCAGTTCGCCGTCAAGGACGGCGAGGTGTACATCCTGGAGGTCAACCCGCGAGCCAGCCGGACCGTGCCGTTCGTGTCCAAGGCCACGGGCGTGCCGTGGGCCAAGCTGGCGG
>CAZMDT010000613.1:0-1526 GCA_964564965.1 uncultured Planctomycetaceae bacterium
CCTGCCCTTCCTCGAAGTTTGCGCTTGACTCAAGGCCGAGCGGCAGTACAATGGTGGCACTCCGTGCGTCCGTGCGGTGGTGCCGCATCATAGCGGCGCTTTGAGCACGAGGAAGCCCTGAAGCCTCCGTGGCTTCGGCCTTGGCCGGCCCATGACACAGTTCGCCGAGCAACTCAATGACTCGCGCGCACGCTCCAGCGCCGTGGTCGTCCGCGCGCTGGTCACGGGCATCCAGGAAGGCGTCTACGTGCCAGGGCAGCCCCTGCCGTCGGCGCGCGAGCTTTCCCGCAAGCTCAGCGTTGACCGCGGCACCGTGGCACGCGCCATGAAGTCCCTGGAGTCTGAAGGCCTCATCCGCCGCACCAGCCGGATGACGCACATCGTCTCCGCCACCGCACCTATGGCGGCCTCGGCCGCCGCGTCACGCAACGGCCTGCTCGCCGACGCCATCGCCGTGCTGACGATTCGCGAGACGTCGCTTCTGGGGCACCGTCGGCCGGGGTGGGTGGAGTACATCACGCTCGGGGCGATGCAGGCAATACAGGGCTCGGGTCACAGCGCGATCGCGGTTCATCCGAGCAAGCTGGACGAAGCGGGCCTGGCGGACCTTGCCGCCGGGGCTCCGCTGGGCGTGGTGCTGACCGATCTGCTGACCGAGAGCGGCGAAGACGCCATTCTTCGCGGCCTGCGGAAGGCCAGCGTGCCGCTGGTGGTCTGCGGCGACGCGGCCGCGTGGCGCGACTACGACCGCGTCAGCAGCGACCAGGAAGCCGGCTGCCACGACCTGACGGCCTGGCTGGTCTCCCGCGGGCACCGCCGCATCCTGCCGCTGTGGCACGGACTGAGCCGCCACTACTGGCTGCCCCAGCGGCTGAGGGGCTACCGCCGGGCCATGCGCGAAGCCGGCCTGGTGCCGCTGGAGCCGGTGGAAGGCCCACGGTCGCCGCAGCGCTGTGACGCCGCCGCCGCATTCCAGGCGGGTGCGCGATTCCTCGCCGGGTACCTCATCGAGCACCTGCGTGGGGAGACGCCCGTGGACGCGATTCTGACGGCCAGCGACGGCGAGGTGGCGTTCGTGTCTGCGGCGTGCCGGCTGTTCGGCAAGACTCCCGGCAGCGACGTCGCCGTCGCGGGGTATGACCACTACTGGGCCGACTGCCCCGAGCGGCGGTTTGAGCCATCGCCGCCGGCGGCGAGCGTGGACAAGCGGAACAGCACCATCGGCGCGGAGCTGGTGGCGCTGCTGATCGACCGGACGGAGGGCCGGCTGGACGACGGCCCGCAACTGAGAACGGTCGCGCCGAAGCTCATCACCGATGCCGGCGCGGAGGACAGGTAAGCCAACGGTGGACTCATGCTCCGGCCCCCGGGGGCCGGGGCGAAACGGAAACCAAGCAGAGGAAGGAGAGCGGCGATGGCAGGCGAGTACGCAAGCACGCGACGTAGACGACGGACTCATGCAGGAAGCGAGCAGAAAGGAAGGAGAGGCATCATGCAGAGGACACCGACATTGACGATGGTTGTGG
>CAZMDT010000614.1:0-1525 GCA_964564965.1 uncultured Planctomycetaceae bacterium
CGCCCGATATCCCGGTGCGGATCCCGAACGTTCGCCAGGTGGTCGACGCCCCGGTTCGCGCCGGCCAGCACGCCCTCAAGATGACCTGCGTGTCGATGGGCAACCCGCACGCGGTGATGTACGTCGACCGCGTCGCGGCGCTGCCGCTCGGGCAGGTCGGCCCGGCCATGGAGCACCATCCGCTGTTCCCCCAACGCACCAACGCCCACTTCGTCGAGGTGCTCTCTCCCGCCGAGGTGACCGTGCGCACGTGGGAACGCGGCAGCGGCATCACCCTCGCCTGCGGCACCGGAGCGTCGGCCGTCTGCGTCGCGGGCGTCCTCACCGGAAGGACCGAACGCCAACTCCTCTGCCACCTGCCCGGCGGCGACCTGCACCTGGAGTGGCGTGAGGCGGACGGCCACGTCTACATGACCGGCCCGGCCGTCGAGGTGTTCACCGGCGACTGGCCGGAATAGCGCCGGCTTGACGACGGCGCGTGAGCGCGTGCCGGGGCTGCCGGCATGCCGGTGGGCGTTCCCGCGGCCGGCGAGATCGAGGAGAAGACCATGACGCTCTTCTGGAACGACTTCGAGCGAGTGAGCGGGGCGGAGTCGGCGGCCCGGCGCGCCACGAGCGCGGCGGCACGGGCGCAGGAGGAGGCCCGTTGGGTCGAGCAGCGGCTCGACAAGCTCGCCCTGATCTGCCGGGCGCTGTGGGAGCTGCTCCGGGAGCGGACGGACCTCAGCGAGGAGGACCTGATGGTGAAGGTGAAGGAGATCGACCTTCGCGACGGCGAGGCCGACGGCAAGGTGGGCAGGAAGATCAAGACCTGTCCGAAGTGCGGGCGGGTGATGTCGCCGGCGCACGCCCGGTGTCTGTATTGCGGGGCGTCGGAGCTGAAGACTTCGGCCTTCGACGAGATGTGAGGCGCGCCGGACCGGCGAGGGAGGTCTTCCATGCCTGACCGACCGAACGTGGTGTTCATGCTGACCGACGACCAGGGCCCGTGGGCGCTCGGGTGCGCAGGCAACCACGAGATTCGCACGCCGCGCCTCGACGCCTTGGCGGCCGAGGGGATGCGCTTCGATAACTTCTTCTGCACCTCGCCGGTCTGTTCGCCCGCGCGGGCGAGCATCCTCACCGGCGCGATCCCCTCCCGCCACGGCGTGCAGGACTGGATTCGCGACCGCACGGACTGGTGGCTGCCGGGCGGGGACCGCTCGGCGAGGCCGGTGGCGTATCTCGACGGCCAGCGGACGTACACCGACGTGCTGGCGGAGAACGGCTACACGTGCGGGCTGTCGGGCAAGTGGCACCTGGGCGACAGCCTGACCCCGCAGCACGGCTTCGGGCACTGGTTCTGCCATCCGAAGGGCGGCGGGGCGTACAACGACATGCCGATGATCCGCGGCGGGGAGGTCGTCGAGACCACCGGCTACCTCACCGACCTCATCACCGACGACGCGCTCGGGTTCCTCCGCGAGCAGTCGGCCGCCCGGAAGGCCGGCGCCGGGCCGTTCTACCTCAGCGTCCACTACACCGC
>CAZMDT010000615.1:0-1518 GCA_964564965.1 uncultured Planctomycetaceae bacterium
GGCCGTCGGAGTTCTCGGCGCACGTCAGGTGGAACCACGCCTGCCGGACCTTCTGGCGGTCGTCGTCGCTGTTCGCGGCGGCCTCGGCGGCGTGCACGCGGTCGCGCAGCCGGTCGATCTGCGGGTCGAACTCCAGGCTCTCGGGCGTCTCGCGCCACGCGGTGGACCACGCCCGATGCCACGCGAGGTCGTCCTCGCAGTAGTACTTCTCCTCCAGCGGCGGCAGGGCGTTGCAGATATGGTCGAACGTCACCAGCTCGCCGTCCATCTCGCCGGTCACCCAGTCGAGGAAGAACACGAGCTTCTGCCCGGCGTCGGGCATGGCCTCGAAGACGCGCTCCGGCTGGTTGTAGTACTTCAGGAAGAACCACCCGCTCGTGCCGATGTACTCGGCGTCCTCGGCGAAGATGATCAGCGCCCCCTGCTCGCCGCCCGCCAGCTCGGCCGAGTAGCGGCGGATCGGCTCGGCGTAGGCCTCGAACTCGTACAGCCCCATCATCCACCGCAGCGCCGGCTGGCAGATGCGATCCGTCCGCGCGAAGCCGTTCAGCCCCGGCACCACGTCGCGGAAGGGGAACCGCAGCGCGCGGTCGTCGCCCGGCAGGTCGTACCACGGCAGGTCCAGCCCGTAACAGGCGTGCTTGTCGGGGTTGTACTCGACTTCCCGCACCTCCGGGCGCGTCGAGAGCGCGTACGCGTCGAAGTCCAGCGTCATCTGACGGAAGCCCGTCTTCGCGAAGGCGTGCGGCACGTACTGCTGCCAGCCGCACTCGGGGTTCCAGCCGCTCACGGCCCGGCGCCCGAGGTGCCGCTGGTACGACTCCTGGCTGAACGTCAGCGCCCAGACGCTGTCGGCCTCGGGGAAGTTGCTCATCATCAGGTGAGCGTAGGGCGAGCCCATGAACTCGCACTGGCCCGAGTCGACGGCGGCCCTCAGCTTCGCCAGGACGTCGGGGCAGCGCTCGGCGATGGTGTCGAGCGTGAAGCCGGAGCCCTCGAAGACGAACCGGCACTGCGGGAAGCGCTCGCGCATCGTGTCGAGGATCAGCTCGTAGCTGTGGCGGATGACGAACTCGTACTGCTCCGGCAGCAGGTAGGCGTAGCTCAGGTTGGCGTGGAAGATCACCGTGTACTTCATCCGGGGCCTCCTTCGCGGGCGCCGGCGGTATGGTCCGCGCGGGCCGCCGCGAAGTCAACACAACTGGGCCCCGGAGGCACAGAGAACGCGGAGATCGTGGTAGTCGTTCGGCGAGGCGGCTTCCTCCGTTTGGCGCATCGGTGGGACAGCGGCAGGCGCGACACCGTGACGCCACGACACGGGTCAAGCCGTAACGCTCTTTTCACAAAGCGGTTACGAATCCACCGTGTTCTTCGTGTCCTTGGGGTCGCCCCCGCGCGCCACCGCGTACGCGCGGGCGGGCTCGGTCTTGGCGACCACGGCGAGCACCACGCCCGCCGCCCCGGCGGCCAGCAGCGTCCGGGCCGCCTCGTTCGCCGTGGCGCCCGTGGTGGTCACGT
>CAZMDT010000616.1:0-1508 GCA_964564965.1 uncultured Planctomycetaceae bacterium
GGCTGCCCGGCGGCCATCGGCGTCCAGGCCGGAAACCCCGGCGCCACCGTCATCGACATCGACGGCGACGGCAGCTTCAGCATGACGATGGTGGAGGTGATCACGGCGGTCCACAACGACCTGCCCGCGAAGTTCGTCGTCCTCGACAACGAGTACCTGGGCATGGTGCGCCAGTGGCAGGAGATGTTCTACGGCCGGCGGTACAGCTCGGTGCTGCACCGCTGCCCGGACTTCGCCGCCATCGCCGAGGGCTTCGGTGCCAAGGGCATGACCGTCCGCGAGCGCGGTGAGCTGGGCGACGCCATCGCCGAGATGCTCCGCCACGAGGGCCCGGTGGTCATGCACACGCTGGTGGAGCCGGAAGAGAACGTCTACCCGATGGTGGCGTCGGGCAAGGGCCTCCATGAGATGGACCTGGGCAAGCTCGCCTGAGGCGCCCCGAGAATAGAGAGCAAACGATGAAACACATCATCAGCGCGTTGGTTCAGAACCAGCCGGGCGTCCTGGCCCACATCGCGGGCATGTTCGCCGGCCGGGGCTTCAACATCGATTCGCTGGTCGTCGGGCGGACCGAGGACCCCGATCTCAGCCGGATGACCATCGTCGTCCTCGGCGACGACCGCGTCCTCGAGCAGGTGCGCAAGCAGCTCGGGAAGATCATCCCGGTGGTGAAGGTGCGCGACTTCGCCGGCACGGCGTGCGTGGAGCGCGACCTGATGCTCATCCGCGTGGACGCGCCGGCGCCCAAGCGCGCCGAAGTCGTCGAGGTGGTCAACCTGTTCCGCGGGCGCGTCGTCGATGTCGCCCACGAGAGCCTGCTCGTGGAGCTGGTCGGCACGGAGCACAAGCTCGAAGCCTTCGTGGACCTCGTGCGCCCCTATGGCATCCGCGAGCTCGCCCGCACGGGCGTCATCGCCCTCCCCCGGGTCGGGTAGCGGAACTCTCTGCGCGGGGCGCACCGGGCGCCCACACGCCCAGGCCGCCCGGGCCGCTCGCGGTTTCGCCGGGCACACGCTTCAGCGCGCCTGCGCCAGCGCCGCGAGCGCGGCGCGCTTCAGGTGCTCGAGCCTGGCGGCGTCCATCCCCGCAAACGTGACGATGCCCGCCTCGGGCACGGGGTCGAGCCCGCCTTCCCAACCGGCGAGCCCGCACACCTGCCCGACGAACGCCCGGAGCTGAACGTCCGCCCACTGGTGCCGCTCGCGGAGCATCCGCAGCAGCTCCGCGACCTGGAGCCCCTCGCGCCACGCCTTCATCCGAAGCGACGGGACAGGTTCGTCGAGGCCGAACCTTCGCCCCGGATACATCAGCGCCGTGGCGTCCGCCGCCGCCAGGTCGCCATCAGAACCGATCGTCTGCCACGGCAGCGTGCCGGTCGCACCCCAGCAGTAACTGCGCACCGGCCAGAGCGCCCACGGCAGGTTGTCACGCCCGAAGCTCTCCGGCATGTGGTAGTTCCAGTACTCCTCGCCGAAGCGCCGCTTGCGATATGCGATGTGCCGCCGCTG